>NZ_SDIG01000219.1:0-9095 GCF_004122755.1 Streptomyces sp. TM32 | reverse complement strand
GCCGAAGTCCCGTGCGGGCCGGGGCCGGCGCCGGGAAGGGCACCGGCGGGGGTGAGGGAGTACCGTGGAAAACGCCGGTACGGTGCGTCGATGTCGTCCGCAAAGGGCGTCCGTCGCAGGTGGTACCGGCATTGGACCGGTCACATGAGCGTGCCCCAGAGCAGCGGTCTCTCCGGAGACAGCGTCTTCGACCTCACGCGGACGGCCGTGGTGATGGCGGATCGCGCGGGGGTGGCTCGGGGCTGGACCGAGGGGGCGGAGCGGCTGCTCGGCTATGCGGTGTCCGAGGCCGTCGGCAGGCCCCTGGCGGATCTCTTCACCGGGGTGGACCCCCAGTCCGCCCAGGACACCAGGTGGCAGGAGCGGCTGGCGGCCGCGGACGGCTGGAGCGGGCTGGAGGCCGTACGGCACAAGGACGGGCACCGCCTCGACCTGGAATTCCGCGTGCTGCCGGTGCTGGACGCCGAACAGCGCTCCGCGCGGCTCGTGCTCGCCGCCGAGATGGCGCAGACGCCCTGGTCGGGAGCGAGCCGGTCGTTCCTGGACGGGATTTTGGGCCTGTCGCCGATCGGTGTGGCCATGGTGAACGCCGATCTGCGCTTCGTATGGATCAACGACGCACTGGAGCGGATGGGCGGCGTCCGGCGCGAGGACCGCCTCGGCAAGCGCCTGGGGGACGTACAGCCGAGCCTGGCCGTGGAGGCCTTCGAGGCCGAGATGCACCGGGTGCTGCGTACCGGCGTCCCCTCTGTCGGCTACGAATACCTGGGGCGTCCGCAGTCCGATCCGCAGCGGGAGCACGCCTACTCCACGTCGTTCTTCCGCCTGGAGGACGGTTCCGGCCAGGTGCTCGGCGTCTGCTACATGGTCCTCGACGTCACGGACAGTTACCGTTCCCGGCAGCGGATGACGCTGCTGAACCGGGCCGGGGAGCGCATCGGCAGTTCGCTGGACGTCTGGCACACCGCACAGGAGCTGTCCGATGCGGCGGTGCCCGATCTCGCCGACTTCGTCACCGTCGACCTGCTCGACGCGCTGCTCAGCGGGGAGGAGCCGAGCGCCGGGCCGGTCGACGCCACGGCGCTGTTCACCATGCGCCGGGCGGGACAGCAGTCCGTCCGCGAGGGCTGCCCGGAGGCGCTGGTCGCCGTCGGGGACCGGGCCTCCTACCCTCCGTCGGCGCCCGTGGTGCGCAGTCTCACCGAAGGAAACTCCACATTGCTGCAGACGCTCGATCTCGCCGACGGCGAGTGGGCGGCCGAGGACCCGGTGCAGGCGGCACATCTGCGGGAGCTCGGCTTCCACTCGCTGATGGTGGTGCCGCTGCGGGCGCGCGGGGTCTTCCTGGGCGCGGCCGCGTTCGCCCGCTGGCAGCACACCGGACCGTTCCAGCCCGACGACCTGGTGCTCGCCGAGGAATTCGTCACCCGCGCCGCGATGGCCATCGACAACGCCCGCCGATACACCCGGGAGCACACCGCGGCTCTCACCCTCCAACACAGCCTGCTGCCGCGCGATCTGCCCGATCAGTGCGCGGTGGACGCGGCCTCTCGCTATCTGCCGGCCGACTCGCTCAGCGGCGTCGGCGGCGACTGGTTCGACGTGATCCCGCTGTCCGGAGCCCGGGTCGCGCTGGTGGTCGGCGATGTGGTCGGCCACGGGGTGCACGCCGCGGCCACGATGGGCCGGCTGCGCGCCGCCGTACAGGCGCTCGCCGACCTGCCGCTGTCCCCGGAAGAGGTGCTGGCGCACCTCGACGACATGGTCAACCGGGTCGCCGACGACACGAACGCCGATACCGCCGACACCGCCGACACCGGAGTCGTCGGCGCCACCTGTCTGTACGCGGTCTACGACCCGGTCGCCTGCAGTTGCACGCTGGCCCGCGCCGGTCACCCCGCGCCGCTGCTGGTGAGCCCGGCCGGCACCGCCGAGTTGCTGGAGCTGCCGACCGGCCCGCCGCTGGGGCTGGGCGGGATGCCCTTCGAATCCGTCGAAGTGCCCTTGCCGGAAGGGAGTTTGCTGGCTCTCTACACCAACGGGCTGCTGATGGGGAAGGCCCTCGACCTCGACGGGGGGATCGCCCGGCTGCGCACCGCCCTGGCCGATCCGCAGGCTCCGCTGGAGAGCCTCTGCGACACGGTGGTCGGCGGTCTGCCGGGCGCCCGGCCGGTGGACGATGTGGCGCTGCTGCTGGCACGTACCCGGGCCCTGCCCCATACCCAGCTAGCCACTTGGGAGATCCCGGCCGATCCGTCAGCGGTCGGCGAGGCCCGCCGGGCGGCGTCCGCCCGGCTGGCGGAGTGGGACCTGGCGGAGCTCGGCTTCTCCACCGAACTGATCGTCAGCGAGCTGGTCACCAATGCCCTGCGGCACGCGTCCGGGCCGATCGGTCTGCGGATGATCCGGGCGCGGGCGCTGATCTGCGAGGTGTCCGACGCCAGCAGCACCTCGCCGCACCTCCGCCACGCGCGGACCACCGACGAGGGCGGCCGGGGGCTGTTCCTCATCGCCCGGTACGCCCAGCGGTGGGGCACCCGCTACACCGCCCAGGGAAAGATCATCTGGGCCGAACTGTCGCTCCGCGCCGCCCCCGTGAGCGCGGCGGCGAACGAACTGAGCGCACTCGCCGCCGACCTCGGCGACCCGTCCGCGTTCTCCACTGCGGACGAGCAATGACGTAGGGGGCGGCTCCCCCGCGTCACCTGGGGCGCCAATGCACCGGTCACAAAACGGTTATGCGGTCGTCAACGCGCCGGAAAGGTGCACTTCTACCTTCGCTTGAGAACGAAGAGCCGAAGGAAGGAATCTCATGGCCAGCACGGCCGTCCAGGCGCGCAATCCACAAGAAACGCACGCCGAAGATGACGACCCGACAAACCGGCCGGCCCCGAAAGGGCGGATGCTGGGGATCGACGTACTCCGCGCGCTCGCGATCCTCGGCATGGTCTGGCTGCATTTCACGCTGACCGGCTGGGGGAGCCCCACGCCGCCGGGGAAGCCCGCCGATTCCGCACTGAGCTGGATCAACGGGCTGCTCGGCACCCGCTCCCGGGAGATCTTCTTCCTCCTGGCAGGGGTGACGGTCGCGTTGCTGACCGGCGGTACGTCCGTACGCCGCGGCCGGGAGCGGGTCCTCGCCTGGAAGCGGGTGGCGGTCCGGGCGGGAATGCTGTTCGTGCTGGCCCTGGTGCTGGGCGAGCTCGGCGAGTGGGAGATCCAGATCCTGCACTACTACGCCCTGTGGCTGCTGCTCCTGCTTCCCCTGTCGGTGCTGCGGGTCAGGACCCTGCTGATCATCGCCGGTGTACTGGCGGTGCTCTGCCCGGCATTCAAGATCGCCGCCGATCACGCGGGAGCGAGCTGGGGATTCCTGCCGGGCCTGCCCCCGGAACAACTGGCGGGCGGATTCGAGCTGCTCATCCACCCGGGCGAATGGCCGGCCACCCTCCAACAAGTCTTCTTCGGTCTGGGAACGGTGGGCCAGGACACCATCTCCGTACTCCCGTTCCTGGTGCTCGGGCTCGCGCTGGGCAAGCTGGACCTGCGCGAGGCCGCGGTACGGCGGCGGATGGTGGTGGCCGGAGCGGGAACGGCCGTGGCCGCACTTCTGCTGTCGCTGGTCTCGATGTATCCGCTGGGTGCCGTGGACAAGGTCGACGCGTACAAGAATCCGCCGGCGGCCGCGGCGGCCGCGCCCACTACGGCCGGCGGTGCACCGTCCGCACCTCCCCCGATGCCCAAGGCCCCCTGGGAGTCGCTCGTCACCATGGGGCACCCCGGCCCCGCCGAGAAGCAACTCAGCGCCACCGAAGGCACCTTCATGCTCGGCACGATCACCGCACTGCTCGGCGGCCTCCTCACCCTGATGGACAAGCGGCGGTGGCGGCGACTGCTCCGCCCCTTCGCCGCCTTCGGCAGTATGGCTCTGACCTGGTACTTCGGCCATTTTCTCTGGCTCACCCACCTCGCGCCGGTCAGCGCGCCCCAAGGCGAGTCGGCCGGCCGTTCCGTCCTGTCCTTCGCCGTCTTCGCCGTGGTCTCGCTGACCGTGTCCCTGCTGTGGCGGACATGGCTGCGCCGCGGCCCCCTGGAGTGGCTGGTGCACCACGCCGTCACCGTCGCGGTACCGGGCAGAGTCCGACGCCACCGCGCGGGCCGCTCCAACTGACGCGCGCCGGGCGCCGGCCCGCGTGCCGACTGCGGCCAACGGGCCTTGCCCTCCCCCACTTCGGGGCGGGGCAAGGCCCGTTGGCCAAGGCCGCGATGCCCGTTTCCTGCCCGCCTGCCTGTACCCCCGCTTAGCCGTGCCTTAAGCCCGCCATAAAGATCCACTGCATCGCCCTTCGAGCCGTAAATCCGCTGTTCAGCGGGGCTAACGTGCTTCTCGCAAGGCGGCGTTGCGGGTCGTCGGTGCCGTACACCGGGGGCGGCGCCGACGTCCGCATCCCGACCCCCCACCACTGTGCTGCCTTGCCCTCCCCCTGCCCCGGTTGCCTGCCCACTCATGAAGGAGACCCCCACGATGACCGCTCGTCGCAAGGCCACCGGGATCGCGCTGGCCGGTGTCGCACCGCTCGCGCTCACCGTGCTCACCGCGAGTCCGGCCGCCGCGCACGGTTCGATGACGGACCCGGTCAGCCGGGTCTCGGCCTGCTACGCGGAGGGGCCGGAGAGCCCGCGGTCCGCGGCGTGCAAGGCCGCCGTGCAGATCGGCGGGACCCAGGCGCTCTACGACTGGAACGGAGTGCGGGACGGCAACGCCGGCGGCAAGTCGAGGGAGAAGATCCCGGACGGCAAGCTGTGCAGCGCCGGCAACGCCACGTACAAGGGCCTGGACCTCCCGCGCGCCGACTGGCCGTCCTCCCGTATGCGGGCCGGCGTGCACACGTTCCACTACAAGGCCACCGCTCCGCACAAGGGCTCCTTCGCGCTCTACCTCACCAAGAAGGGCTACGACCCGACCAAGCCGCTGAAGTGGTCCGACCTGGAGTCGAAGCCGTTCGCGAAGGTCACCGACCCGAAGCTGGCCAACGGCGAGTACGTCTTCGACGGGACGGTGCCGGCGCGGTCCGGGCGCCATCTGATCTACAGCATCTGGCAGCGGTCGGACAGCCCGGAGGCGTTCTACACCTGCTCGGACGTCGTCTTCGGGAAGGACGGCGGCCGGGCCGCGGGCGCCACCACGAAGTCCGCGCCCACCGCCTCCGCGCCGACCGCCTCCGCGCCGACCGACACCCAGATCGCGGCGGGTGCCGCGAAGTCGTCGATGGACATGAGCCACCACGGCCACCAGGGTGCGGGCGCCCACACGGACACCGTGCGCGCGGCGAGCGCCGACAGCCCCGCGGTGGGCGGGGGTTCGGACGCCACCGGCAACGCCCCGCGGCCCGACGGCGGCGCCAAGCCGGCCGGCGGCCGGCGGCTGGCGGAGACCGGCGGTGACTCCTCCACCACCCCGCTGGCCGTCACCGGCGCCGCCGTCGTGGCCCTGGGTGCCGGGGTGCTGTTCGCCACCACCCGTCGCAGGGCCGCCCGGTCCCGCGGCTGACCGGCACCCCGGCTGCCCGGGGAGCGGCGCCGCCCTCGCCCGTCAACGCGGGGGCAGCGCCGCCCTGTTGGCGCCAGGTACGAACCGGGACGGGAATCCGTGCCGGCGACTTGAGCGCTACCCGGCCTCGGGGGGGGCAGGCAGTTCGCCGGCCCCGCCACCGCCTTGGAGCTGTTGCCGCGCCGCACTCCCCTGTGGTGCGGCGGGTGCGCAAGCTCCCGGCTGACGGTGGCGGAGCCGGCCGGGCCCGCCGCGCCCGGCCCCAGACGCGGCGCCGATTCAGCGGACGAGCCGGCGCAGCAGCCGGACGTAGCGGCTCCAGCGGGCGGGCCGGGCGACGGTGCCCGTACAGGCCTCTTCGGCGCGGTCCAGGCTGTCCTCCAGGGCCGCGTCGTGGAGGGGCCGGAAGGCCAGCGGCCAGCTGAGCCGGGCCGGGCCGCGGGCGTGCATGGCGAGGGTGTGGCGCAGCAGGGTGCGGTCCGGTCCGAGCGGGTGGACGGTGTATTCGTGGAAGCCCTGGAAGCCACGCGGTCCGCTGAAGGCGAAGCGCACCCACCGGCCCGGGACGTAGGCCGCCACGGTGTAGCGGACCGGACCGTGGCCGCCGGTCGTGCCCGGAGCCAGCGGGCCGTCGAAGCGCATCGGGGGCCAGTCGCGGCGCGGCCAGAGCGGGTCCTCGTCGCCCGACAGGCCGTCGATCAGCAGTCCGGCCTCGGCCCCAGGCACCGGCAGCAGCCGCTCGTGCACGTGGTAGACGCCCATCGCGCCCCTTCCCCGCGTGGTCCGCATCCCATTTCAGAGAAGCCTCTCCAATATAGTGGAGAGTACCCTCTAGAACATGGCAAGGCCACCCCGTTTCGACACCCCGCAGCTGCTCGACGCCGCCGTACGGCTGGCGGCCGAATCCGGTCCCTCGGGTGTCACCATGTCCGCGGTCGCGGCGGCCGTCGGCGCGCCCAGCGGCTCGCTCTACCACCGCTTTCCCGGCCGCTCGGCACTGCTCGCCGAGGTGTGGCTGCGGACCGTCGAGGGCTTCCAGGAGGGCTACTTCGAGGCCCTGGAGTCGTCGGCCGACCCGCGCGCCGGGGCCCGGGCCGCCGCCCGGCACATCGTGGCGTGGAGCCGCGCCCACCCGCAGGAGGCCGCGCTGCTGCTGTACGGGTCCCATGACTTCGGCCACGACGACTGGCCGGACGAGCAGCTGCTGCGGGCCGAGGACGGGAACATGCGGGTACGGGCCGCCGTGGCGGCGCTCGCGGGGGCGCTCGGGATCCACGGCCGGCCCGGCCTGGACCGGGTGACGCTCGCGGTCATCGATCTCCCGCTGTCCCTGGTACGCCGCCATCTGCGCGGCGGGTCCCCGCTGCCCGATCATGCCGAGGACCTCGCCGAGGAGTGCACCGGCGCCCTGCTGGCCGGCGACTGACCGCGGCGGGCGCACCCGGTACGGAGCCCGGCCCGGTCCCCTCGCCGACAGGGGGCCGGGCCGGGCTCCCGGTCAGCCCGACGTGCAGGTCGTCGGGGTGGCGTGGGCCGGGTCGAGCGCGTTGGCCGTCTCGTGGAAGGCGGCGATGTCGGCGAGCCCGATGGCCACATGCTCGGAGATGTCGATCGCGCACAGGTCCTGGAGCACGACGTTGTGCACATCGGGGCCGTCGAGGAACGCGGTCCGGTAGGGCGTGACGACCTCGTCGTACCTGGTGGCGATCACGGTGTAGTGCACCCCGGGGAGGGTGTCACCGCCCTCGTTGAGGCGGCGCAGGATGTCGGAGCCGACGATCTGGTCGGAGAGCCCCGGCGTCAACTCTTCGAGGTACTTCTTGGCGCCGGGGAAGTACGGCAGCAGGCGGGTCAGGCCGTCCACATCGGTGCCGTGGTTGTCGGGAGCCAGCCCGACCAGCGCGTTCACCTTGTCCGCGCCACCGTGGAACTTCATGTACACCCGGGCCATCATGCCGCCCTGCGAGTGCCCTACGAGGTCGACCTTCGGCGCCCCGGTGGCGGCCAGCACCCGGTCGACGTAGGCGGCGAGCTGCCCGGCGGAGGCATCGACCGGGCCCAGTCCGTAGAAGAGCGGGACGCCGGGCAGCCGGCCGTAGTCCAGGGAGAAGACGCAATAGCCTCGGGCCACCAAGTAGGGCGCGAGACCGAGCCAGTTGTCGATGGAGTTGCCGAGGGTGCCGTGCACCAGGACCACCGGCCGCGGGTGGGCGGCGGAGGGCTTGCAGGAGTAGTTGTTCCAGCCACTGCTGACGGTGGGGTCGGCGGCTGCGGCGGGAACGGTAGTGGCCCCGAAGGCCAGGGCGAGAGCGGAGAGGAAGGTGAGCGATCTTGACCAGCGCAGCTTCATACGATGCTCCTTGCGGGGTGAGGGGACTCCGAAGTGCTCGGTGAGCCGTTCACCTGCGATCCGGATCGCAAGGGCCAACGCAGTTGACTCGCTAGTAAGTTACGGCTGGGTAAGCAGGAAGTGCCAGCGGCGCGACGGTGAAGGAACCACCACACAACCCTCACCGGACGTCCGGGGCGCACGGCGGCCGAATCGTGTTGCGTGCGGCGGGCCGCCACGGACGCTTCACCCGGCGGCCCCGGCGCCGGGAGCTTGCCCCGTCGCTACACCCAGCTTGCGTTCGGCCAGGGCGCGTTGAGGGGTCATGGCGGCTCCGGCAAAGCCAAGTGCCCGCATAGGTACGGGAGTACACGGCCGATTGTCAGTGGCATCCCGTACATTCGGTGATGCCTTGACCAGGGGAGCGGGAGTGAGGGGAGACACCGGTGGAGACGGCGGGAGCGGCAGGAGCGGCGGCGGGGGCCGGAGAGGGGGCCGGCGTGGTGGAGATCTCGTCGGAGGCGGAGCTGCGTGAGCTGATCGGCGAGCCCAGCTCCCATGCCGCGCACAAGGTCCGGCACCGACTGCACGATCTCGACCGCCAGTGGCTGGCCCGCTCGCCGTTCTGCATGCTGGCCACCGCGGATGCGCAGGGCCGCTGTGATGTCTCGCCCAAGGGCGACCCCGCGGGCTTCACCCACGTCCTGGACGACACCACCCTCGCCATACCCGACCGCCCCGGCAACAGGCGCCTGGACGGGTTCGCGAACATCCTGGCCAACCCGCATGTCGGGCTGGACTACGTCCTTCCGGGGCGCGGCGACACCCTGCGGATCAACGGCCGCGCCCGGCTGCTGCGCGATGCCCCGTTCTTCGACGAGCTGATCGTCAAGGGCAACCGCCCACGGCTGGCGCTGCTGGTGGAGGTCGAGGAGGTCTTCTACCACTGCTCCAAGGCGTTTTTGCGCTCGGAGCTGTGGAAGCCGGAGACCTGGCAGCCGGACGCGCTGCCCTCACGGGCCCGGATGGTCAAGGGCCTGGAGGCCCAGGACCTGCCCCTGGAGGCACTGGAACAGCACTACGGCCCGCAGTATGCGGAGCGGCTGTACGGCTGAGGGGCCGGGGTTACGGCCGGCCGGCGCCGGGGCCGGGGGGCTTCGTCCCCGATGACGCCGACGCCGTCGCCGCGTTCCTCGACCGCCGGCCGGCCTCGGC
>NZ_SDIG01000022.1:0-63441 GCF_004122755.1 Streptomyces sp. TM32 | reverse complement strand
CCCCCGGGCCGACCGCGGCGCGGGGAGGGGGGTGGTAGCTCCACCCCCGCGCCGCGGTCGGCCCGGGGGAGCCCGGGACCTCGCCGGTGCTCTCCGGCGCCACTGGGGGCGCCCTCGGCCCCGGCCTGGCCCGGTCTTCGGTCTAGTCGTTGCGCCGGCTGAAGGCGGGCAAGGCCCGCACCAGGTCCGGGGGAAGGACCAGACCCTCCTCGGTGGACGGGTTGACCGCCAGCCACAGGTCGTCCGCCGGCCAGTTCGCGGCCAGCTCCACGACGGGGAGGCGGAGCGCGGTGCCGGGCTCTCCCCCGGCTGCCACCAGCGCGTCCTCGGTGGTGAAGACGGGCACATAGCGGTTCCCGTCCTGTTCGACGACCGGCAGGGCGATGGTCCCCTCGGGGCGCTCCTCCTCACCCTCGGCCGGTGGTGACTGCGGCAGCAGGGCCACGCTGGTCGCGATGTCGATCAGGGCGGCCTGGGTTTCCGCCGCCTCTTCCGCGGACGGGGCTCCCTCGGCGGCAGCCCCTTCCGTCGGAGGCGCGTGTTCGTCGGGGCTGGAGTTGCTCATGGAGTGTCCTCTCGTCGGCGTTGCGCACCGGCACCCGCTCGACACGGGTGGGACGGGCTGCCGCGGCCGCCGCCGGATGTCGCCCGGCGACACAGGGGCCGGGCGGTCCAGCGCCACAGGGGCCGGGCGCCAACGGCCCGGAGCCGGGGCAAGCGGGCCGATACCACCAAGGTATGCCGCCCCACGATCTCCGCAACGCGTTCGGTCCGCGAAGCGGTGAGGACCGCGGCTGAGGCCGTGACCTGGGAGAACGGAGGGCGGAACGCCTTCCGCTCGGCCCTCACCAGCAGCGGAGCCGACGAGCCCGGCGGCTCCGGTGCGACGTCATTCCGCCGTGCCGCCCGCCGACCTGCGCTTGTGTGCCAGGAGAGATACAAGTGAGGAGAGGGGCCGAGGCGACGGACCCGACGTTCCGCCGCCCTGCGGCGTCTGCTCTGTCTCTGTGTCTCTGCGCCTCAGTGTCTCTGTGCCTCAGGGCTCCGGAGCCCGGGGGCAGGATGGGCGATGAATGGCCATGGGAAATGCCACCCCTCTCGGAGACGGCTCCGGTCCGCTTCCGGATCCGGCCACCTCGGCCACGGCAGTCGTCGACGCGCGGGGGACCGTGACGGGGTGGAGCGCCGGCGCCCAGCGGCTGCTCGGCTATCCGTACGAGGACGCGGTAGGGCGGCCCGCGGCGCGTCTGCTCGGCTGGGACGTCGACGCCATGGGGGACCCGTCCGTGGCGCTCGACGTGTGGAGCGGCACGACCCTGCTGCGACACCAGGACGGCCACCCCATGGAAGCCGAGTTGCGGGCGTACGCCTCACTCGACCACCAGGGCAACGCACAGTGGCTCCTCGTGGCCACACCGTCACAGCAGCCACATCTGCATCAGGAGCCACCTCCGTACAACGGCGAGGCGACGACAGAGGAAGCCTTCACCCAGTGCCACCTGCCCTTGATGATCTACGACGCCGATTTGCGGGCCCTGCGGGCGAGCTACGGCGCCGCCGTCGAACTGGGCCTCACGGAGGAGCAGTTGCGCGGCCGGCGGGTCACCGAGGTCCTGCCGCCCCACGTCTGCAACACGGTGGAAGAGGGCATGCGCCGGGTGTTCGAGACGGGGGAACCGGAGCGGTTCCACGTGCATGGCCGGCCGCGGCACGGCACGCACGAAAGGTACTGGACCGTCACCGCGTCACCCCTGAGGAACCCGGCAGGACAGGTGCGACACGTGCAGCTCATCGCGCTCGACGTGACCGACCAGCAGCGGGCCCGAGAGCGGCTGCTCCTGCTGAACGACGTCAGCACGCAGGTCGGCAGCACCCTCGACGTGGCGCGCACGGCCCAGGAGATGGCGGACGTAGCGGTGGGCCGGCTCGCCGACTTCATCAGCGTCGACCTGCTGGATTCGCTGGTCCGGGGCGTCGAACCCAGGCCGTCCGCCGGGGGCTCCGTCGCCCTGCGCCGCGCCGCCCAGCAGTCCGTCCTCCCCGGCGTCCCCGAGTCGGTGAGCCGGCTGGGGGAGGTGGACCACTACCCGGAGTCCTCGCCCCCCGCCCGCTGCCTGGTCACCGGGCGGTCCTCGCTGCACCGCACCCTGGACGAAGCCATCGCGAGCTGGCAGGTGGCCGACCCTGAGCGCGCGGCGAAGGTGCGCGCCTGGGGGATGCATTCGATCATGGTGATCCCGCTGTGCGCCCGCGGCATCACGCTCGGGGTGGCCGTGCTCGTCCGCCATCAGCGCGAGGAGCCCTTCGACGAGGACGATCTGCTCCTCGCCGAGGAGATCGCCGCACGCGCTGCCGTGGCCGTGGACAACGCCCGCCGCTTCACCCGCGAGCGGACCACCGCCCTCGCCCTGCAGCAGAGTCTGCTGCCGCAGCGGCTCGGCACCCAGGCGGCGGTGGAGGCGGCCTACCGCTATCTCCCGGCCCGTTCCCGGGCCGGGCTGGGCGGCGACTGGTTCGATGTGATCCCGCTGTCGGGCGCCCGGGTCGCCCTGGTCGTCGGAGACGTGGTGGGCCACGGCCTGCACGCCTCCGCCACCATGGGGCGGCTGCGCACCGCGGTACGCACGCTGGCGGACGTCGACCTGCCTCCGGAGGAACTCCTCGTCCACCTCGACGACTTGGTCACCCACCTCAGGGAGGAGGAGCGCACCGCCACCGATCCGGAGCTCGATCTCGTCACCGATCTCATCGCCACCTGTCTGTATCTCGTCTACGACCCGGTCTCGCGCCGCTGCACCGCCGCCGGTGCGGGCCACCCCCCGCCCGCCGTGGTCATGCCCGACCACACGGCGGAGTTCATCGATCTCCCGGTGGGCCCTCCGCTGGGGGTGGGCGGACTGCCCTTCGAAGCGGTCGAATGGGAAGTGCTCCCGGGCAGCCTCCTCGTGCTGTACACGGACGGCCTCGTCGAGGGCCCCGAACACGACCTCGACAGGGGCATGGAGCTGCTGCGCGAGAGCCTGGAGCGGCCTGCCGGCTCACTGGAGGCCACCTGCGACGACCTGCTCCACACCCTGCTCCCGGCACGGTCGTCGGACGACGTCGCCCTGCTCGTCGCGCGCACCCGAGCCCTCGACGCCGGTCAGGTCGCCACCTGGGACCTGGCGCCGGACCCGTCCGCCGTGGCCGGCGCCCGCGACGAGGTCTCCCGCCGCCTGGCGGGCTGGGGACTGCACGAGGTCGCCTTCACCGCCGAACTGGTGGTGAGCGAGCTGGTCACCAACGCGATCCGCTACGGCGGCCCGCCCGTTCAGCTGCGCCTGATCCGCGACACCGTGCTCATCTGCGAAGTGTCCGACGGCAGCAGCACCGCCCCGCACATGCGGCGAGCCCGCATCTTCGACGAGGGCGGGCGCGGCCTGCTGCTCGTCGCCCAGTTCGCGGAGCGCTGGGGCACCCGCCACCGGGCCGGGGGGAAGTCGATCTGGGCGGAGATCGGGATACCGAACTGAGCGTGGCGAATGCCGCGTTCACGCCGTTGGCAGTCGGTTGCGGTACTCGCCTTCGAGCCATTGGTGGAGGGCGATGGCTCCGTGCCGCTACGGGGCGGCACCGACAACGCGCGCCGCTTCGGCCAGCGCCAGGTGCCACGGGTAGCCCTCGGGCCGCCCCATTCCCGGCTCATTCGGCTCGAAGCCCCCGGGGCCGTACAGCACGGACACCCCGGAGCCCCGCAGTGTCTCCACCGACCGCTCGAACTGCGGATGTTGCACGTAGGCGCTGTTCACGCAGGGCATCGCTACGGTCGGGATCCCTTTGCCGATTGCCTCGGCGGCCACCCCGATGACGAAGTGGTTGGTCAGCCCGAGTGCCCACAGATTCACCGAGTTGAACGTGATCGGGGCGAACACGACGACGTCTGCCTTCGGCCAGACATCCGGATCGGTCGGCTGCTTGTACTCGGAGCGCACGGGGTGGCCCGTCAGCTCTTCCAGCAACGGCATCGCGCCGTCGAGCCACCGAGCGGCCGTCGGGGTCAGCCCCACGCATACCTCGAATCCCGCCGCCTGGGCACGGCGCACCGTGTCGGGAAACTGCTGTACGGGTGGGGCGGCGGAACCGAAGAGATAGAGAACGGGAGGACTCATGGCGCCATCCGACCACACGCAACCGCTCCCCGAACCGAGTGGTGTGGGGAGCGGAGCGGTCACCCAGGGCACGTCCCGTGGGTACCTTTCCAAGCGGGTTCAAGGGACTGGAGACCGGTATGCCTTCACTGGACGACAACCACACCGGCGCACGCATCAAGGAGCAGCGGAGAATCGCGCGCCTCACCCAACGGGATCTGGCCAGGATCATCCCGTACTCGTACAGCCTCCTCAACCAAGTCGAATGCGGCGCTCGGGCGGCTACCCCCGATTTCGTCGCGGCCGTTGCCTCAGCTTTGAGGATCGACGTCACTGCCCTGACAGGACAGCCCTACGTCACCGAACTCCAGCAGGACCGCTTGTCCGCACTCGTCCGCCCCATCCGCGAGTCTCTTGATCTATACGACCTCGGTGTTGACCCGGGCCTGGCAACCAGGCCTGCTGCGCAACTCGTCAGCGAAGCCGAAGGCTTGTGCCAAACCGTGCGTGCCACCCATCTGCGCGAAGCTGCTGTGAGGCTTCCCGGGCTCATCGCTGAGATCACCTCCGCCGCCTGGAAGACGCCAACGACGGAACTGTGGCGGGCCGTCGCCTCCACCTACCGAACCGCTCACGACATCGCAGTCAAGCTCGGATACTTCGACCTCGGTTCAGTTGCATTGGACCGCTTGGCGTGGGCGGCTGACCGTGCCTCCGACGCTTCCCTGGCCGCTGTCCGGCAATACATGCGCGCGCTGGTGTACTTTCGTGAGGGCGAGTACACCATCGGGCAGCGTCTCATCCGCGCCGGCCACGGGCTCCTCCAAGGGGAGAAACCCACGCGTGAGACCATCGCCGTTATCGGTCAGCTGCATCTCGGTGCCACGGTAATCGCGGCACGCGCCCGGGATCAGCACTCCGTGGATTCGCACCTTGCAGAGGCCCGCGTCTGCGCTGCCCGTGTTGGTGATGCTTCCGACGTGCACTGGCTGAGCTTCGGGCCCACCAATGTGAAGCTGCACTGTATGTCCGCGGCCGTAGAGATGCGCCACTATGACGACGCGATCGGCCAGGCTCGGGCTCTCCGGTTGCCGACAGGCCTTGCCACTTCGCGCCGCGCGCATTTCCTCATCGAACGTGCCCGTTCAGAGATGGAAACAGGACGTACGGCCGCCGCGCTGGCAACCCTTGTGGATGCGCGGCGCGCTGCGCCGGAGCAGACGAGGTACCACCCCGGAGCCCGCGAAACCATCAGCGGTCTGGTGCGCATGGCGCGAAGCACCCCCGACACCCTGGGGCACATGGCGTCCTGGATCGGCCTGTAGGGCGCTCACGGCCCCACCTTCCGGCACTCACAAATCTGTGAGCATTGTGCGTACTTCGGTGCTTCACGCTGGTCCCGTACTTGTTCAATGACGCACGGGATGAGGCCGCGATGATGAGAACCGAGCGCACACAGCTGCAGACCAGCGGTGTCGCCGCTGAGCCGAGCGAGCCGGGTGCAATCGACGTGTTCACCATCGAAGAGACCATCAAAATGGCGTTGGGTGCGAGTCGCGGCGAACTCCAGATGAGCACGCTCGTCGACCTTGAAGCGCAGCTGCGTGGCCACATCGCGTTACTTCGAGAGCCTGCCCGGAAGGCCGCCGACCAGATGTGGCGCGGGGCCACCAGGTGGCATCGGCACGTCACGCGCTTGGACGGAATCGAGCGCCAGGCGGAGCAGGAACTGAGTCCGCTTCCGTTCGGTGCTCTGATCGAAGTGCAGCTGATGGCGCGCGACTGCCAATGGCTCCTGGACGGCTACAAGGAGAACTGGCGATGAGCGATGGACAGTGCCCCGACCCAAAGGCTGCCTGGTGAGTGCCCGTCAGCCGGAGGTCGGCGATGAAGTCGAGTATGCCCCCGGCCGTCGAGCCGTCGTGACGGACCTCCGCAGGGGCGACTACTACCTCCGGGCGTGGGGAAACCGGGAGTGGGCGGTGCAGGACCCCGACCGGTTGACGGTGAAGCGGACGCGAGCCGAGCGGATCGCGGCGGGGGATCTCTGATGAGCGGCGCGATGTCATCTGCGCTCAGCGCGAGCTGGCCGGGGGTGCGGTGTGCTGGGCCGTGCGGAGGTGCTGTGCGTGCCCGGGGGCGCCAAGGAGGGGTGGCGTGCCACGCTGGAGGCGTCGGGGCTGCCGCGGACGTGGGGTGGCCCGGCGGGGACATCGATACGTGGCGGAGCCGGCGCACCTGGTGGCCGGCCCATGGTGAGAGGCGAGCGCCCATGAATGCCCAGCTGGAACCGCTCAGCGGCAAGGAGATCGAGGAGCGCCTCGGGGAGCTGCCCGGATGGTCGGCCGAGGGGGACCTGCTGCGCCGCAGCTACCGGTTCCGCGGGCACTTCCCGGCGGTCGCGATGGTCATCCATATCGCGCAGATCCAGGAGGAGTTGGGCCACCACGCCGAGCTGACCCTGGGCTACAACCAGCTCGCCGTGGCGGTGAACACCCACAGCATCGGGGGCCGGATCACCCACCTCGACGTCGGTCTCGCCCGCCGTATCGAGGAGATCGCCGCGGCGCACGGCGCGCGCTGACCCACCGGCGGCTCAGCTGCCGGAGCGCGGCCGCACCACCCGCCCGGCACGCGCCAGCTCCACGTTGAACTGGGCGCCGGACAGCAGCGACAGGTGGGAGAACCACAGCCAGATGAGGAAGACCACCGGCCCCGCGAGCGAGCCGTAGAGCCGGTTGAAGGTGCCCACGTACGAGGTGTAGAGCGCGAAGGCGGCCGACGAGACCAGCCACAGCAGCACGGCGACCACCCCGCCCGGCGCCGCGCGCCGCACCCCGCGGGAGCTGGGCGGCCCGGAACGGAACAGCACCATCGCCAGCACCGTGGCCAGGAGCAGCAGCAACGGCCACTTCAGCAGGTTCCAGGTCGCCTCGCCCGCCTCGCCGAGCCCGACCGTGCGGCCCAGCGTGGTCGCGATCGGGCCGCTCACCAGCAGGGCCACCGCGCTGCTGATCAGCAGCGCCATCAGCAGCAGCGCCGTCATGAGGATGCGCGGCGCCTTGCGCCACGGCGGCCGGTCGTCCTGGGTGCGGTGCATCGCGTGCAGCGCCCGGCGGAACACCGCCAGATAGCTGCACGACGACCACAGGGCACTGACCATGGCGCCGCCGACCACCACCCACGCGGCGGTGCGCTGATGCGCCATGCTCACCAGCGCACGGTGCACGGTCGGGCCCGACTGGGCCGGGGCGATCGAGCTGATCTGGTTGATGAGCTGCTCGGTGGCCGGCGGATCGGCGAGCCCGATCAGCGACACCGTCACGATCAGCGACGGCAGCAGCGCCAGCACCGAGTAGTACGTCAGGCTCGCCGCCCAGTCCGTCACGTCGTCGTGCCACACCGACAGCGGCGTACGGCGCAGCGCGGTCCGGCACTGGGCCCAGGTCGGCAGCGCGGCCGGCTGCCTGGGTCCCGCCGCACCGAGCGCACGGTCCAGCAGCGTCCGGTCCATACCGCGGCGCATACCGCTCCCGCCCATGTCGTATCCGTCCTCTCCGTCGGTCCGTCCTGCATCATCTCCCGCCGGCGGGTCACCCCTGCCACACCGGCCGCACCCCGCCCCGCCTACTCCAGCCCGCGGGCCCGCCGGAACCGGGCCAGGCCGTCCGCCAGATCCACCACCGGGTCCGGGTAGTCGTACGCGGCGCGCTCCGCCCCGGTCAGCCGCCACGGCCGGTGGACGGCCGGGCCCGCCAGGCCGGACAGCTCCGGCACCCAGCGCCGCACGTAGTCGCCCTGCGGATCGAACCGCCTGGCCTGGACGAGCGGATTGAGTACCCGGTGGGGCCGGGTGTCGGTGCCGGTGCCCGCCATCCACTGCCAGTTGAGCTGGTTGTTCGCCAGGTCGCCGTCCACCAGCAGGTCCAGGAAGTGCCGCGCGCCCACCCGCCAGTCCACATACAGCGTCTTGGTCAGGAAGCTCGCCACCAGCATCCGGGCCCGGTTGTGCAGCCACCCCTCGTGCAGCAGCTGCCGCATCCCCGCGTCGACCACCGGGAAGCCGGTGCGGCCCTCCTTCCAGGCGCGCACCTCGTCCTCGTCATGGCGCCAATGGTCGTGTCTGGTGCGGTAGTCGGCGTGCGCCGCGTCGGGGCGGGCCGCCAGCACCTGATGGTGGAAGTCCCGCCAGGCCAGCTGCCGGACGAACGCCGCGGCGCCGGCGTCCGGGCGGCCGGCCGCCTTGTGCACCAGCTCCGCCGGCGACAGACAGCCGAAGTGCAGATACGGCGACAGCCGTGAGGTGGCGTCGGCCGGCAGATCGTCCTGCCGGTCCTGGTAGTCGGCCATGCCCGAGCGCTGCCAGGCCGCGAACCGGCGGCGCCCCGCCCGCTCGCCGCCCACCGGCAGCCCGGGCGACGGCTTCCCACCCGGGCACAGGACCTCCGCCGACGGCAGCTCCTGGGAACGCACCCCCTCCGGGACCGGTACGGACCGCGGCGCGGACAGCACCGGCCGCACCCCTTCGGCCCGCCAGCGCCGGAAGTACGGCGTGAAGACCGCGAAGTGGTCCCGGCCCGTCCCGGAGGGCAGCACCGCGGCCGGCGGCAGCGCCGTGATCACCGCGTCGTGCACCATCAGCGTCCGCCCGGAGGCCGCCAGCTCCGCGCGCAACCGCCGCTCCCGGCGCAGCGCATAGCCGCTCACCCCGGCCGCGAGATGCACCTGCCCGGCGCCGGTCTCCGTCGCCACCCGGCAGGTCTCGGTGACCACATCCCCCGTACGGATGACCAGCCGACCGCCGCGTTCCCGCAGCGCCGCGTCGAGATCGGCCAGCGCGGCGGCCAGGAACGCCGCCCGGTTGGGCACCGTGAACCCGGCGTCTGCCACGCCTGAGTCCACGACGAACAGCGGTACCACCCGGGTCGCGGAGCGCAGCGCGGCCCGCAGCACCGGCTGGTCGTGCAGCCGGAGGTCGGAGCTGAACAGGCAAACCGCTACATCCATGACATACGTCTACACCGAAGACATAGGTCTACACCGAACCCGTACCCCACATGCCCGCCACCACGGGCGGAAGGCCGTCAGGCGAAGGTCAGGCCACGCCACGGCGAGGACGGGTCCTGGATCAGCACCCGGTGGAGGTGCACGGCCTGGGCGTACTCCGGCCCGAACGCGCCGTTGTCGAACGCCAGCATCCGGCCCAGCGCATGGCCCGCGGCGAACTCCTCCCAGCTGCCGTACGCCTCCCGGGCCCGCGCGCCGGCCTGCACCACGGCGTGCTCGGCCTGTGGGGGCGCGCACAGCCGGGCGCTCAGGCCCCAGCGGACGAGGCCGACGGCGTGTGCGTGGTCCAGCGCGACGAGGGAGGCCACCTGACCGTCCGCCGGCAGCAGACCGTCCGCGCGGAACCGCTCCTCGTAACGGGTCACCAGCTCCGGGACGGCGGGCGTGTCGGCACCCTCGCCCGCGGTCCCGGCTCCGGCGTCCGCGGGCTCCCCGGCGTCCCGGCCGCGGGCCCGGGCGCGCAGTGCCGCCTCCGTCTGCGCGGGGACGAACTGCCCGCCGAGCAGCTGGTCGAGACGCTGCGCGCCCGGGCCCGCGGCCGGGACGCCGGGGAGCCCGCGGTCCCGGCTCCGGCGTCCGCGGGCTCCCCGGCGTCCCGGCCGCGGGCCCGGGCGCGCAGTGCCGCCTCCGTCTGCGCGGGGACGAACTGCCCGCCGAGCAGCTGGTCGAGACGCTGCTGCCAGCCGGCGGGGTCGGTCACCGACCACTGGGCGCGCAGCGTCTCGGCGTCCGCCGCGTGGTCGAGGAAGACCGTGCCGAGTTCGTTCCAGGGCACGCTGTGGTGCACCGCGAGCGGCGCGCCGCACGCCAGGCCCTGAGCGAGCGGGCCGTGCAGCGGCCCGCCGAAGTGGGTGACGAGCAGCCCGCCGGGCCGCACCCCGGCCCGGGTGCGGTGCTGGAGCCAGCTCATGCGGTGGGCGTGCGAGGCGTCCAGATACGCGGCGTACGGCGTCCCGGGGTTGAGAGCCAGCCGCCACTTGTCGTTCGGCCAGTCCTGCGCCAGCTCCTCCACCGACACCCGGTCGAAGAACTGCTGGGGCTGCCACGGCGGGAGCATGCCGCGGGTCAGGACGGGAATGCACCTGCCGCCCACTGCCGGGTCGTCATAGACGGGCAGCGGGTCCTGCCCCTGCTGAGGCACCGCCAGATACAGATCCTCGCCGGCGATCGCCGCGACCTGACCGTCCCGGTCGCCCCGCGCCGTCGCCTCGTACAGCCGCCGCTCGGTGTCCGTCGGCGGCATCCATCCCGGAGTAGCCACAGCCAGACTTTACGAACACCCTGTCGGCCGCCCGAACCGGGGGTTGCTGAACCGGCAAGGAAGATTGCACCGGCGCCGGCGGTGCCCCAGGCTCGCCGGCATGAGTCCTCACGAACACCCCGTTACCGGGCATCACTCCGCATCCCACGACAACACCGCCATCGACTGGGCCCTGCTCGCCTCGCACCTCGAACGGGAGGCGGAGGTCTACACGCCGCTCTACGAACAGGCCGCCGCCTGGCTGGGCGAGTTGCTCACCGAGGGGACCGGCGCCGGACCCGACGGGGTGCGCCGGGTGCTCGACATCGGCAGCGGGCCGGGTGTCGTCAGCTGTCTGCTGGCCCGCGCCTTCCCCGCCGCCGAGGTGGTCGCGGTGGACGCCAGCGCGGAGCTCCTGGAGCGGGCCCGCGCCCGGGCGGCCGGCCTCGGCCTCGGGGAACGGGTCCGCACCCATCTCGCCGACTTCCCGGAAGGGCTCGACGCCCTGGGCGGCGGTGACATCATCTGGTCGAGCAAGGTCCTGCACCACATCGGGGACCAGCGCCAAGCGGTCGCCACCCTGGCCGGTCATCTGCGGCCCGGTGGACTGCTCGCCGTCTGCGAGGGCGGCCTGCCTCCGCGCTACCTTCCGCGGGACCTCGGCATCGGCCGCCCGGGGCTGCAGTCCCGGATCGACGCCGCCGCCGACGAGTGGTTCAGCACCATGCGGGAAGCATTGCCCGGCTTCGTTCACGAGACCGAGGACTGGCCCGCGTTCCTCGCGGACGCCGGTCTGCGCACCCCCTCCACCCGCAGCTTCCTGCTCGACCTGCCGGCCCCGCTGTCCGCCGACGCCCTCGCCTTCGTCCTGGCCACCCTGAGCCGCGCCGCCGAGAAGTGCGCCGAGCGCTTCGACGAGGAGGACCGCACCACCCTCGCCCGCCTCACCGACCCCGAGGACGCCGCCGGGATCAGCCACCGCCCCGACGCCTTCCTGCTGTCCGTGCAGACCGTTCACACGGCCCGCGCGCAGTAGCTGCCGGAGCCGGTGGCCGACTCGTCCCTCGCACCGCGGCCGTATGCACCGGCCGGATCCGCGCGGACCCGGCCGGCGCCCGCCGCCCAGGCAATACGCTGGGCGGCGGGCCGCGACGGGGGCACCTCCCGCGCACCTGAGGCGCGGTGACGGCATGGAGGGAGATCGGGTGGACAGCGACAGGAGCGACGGCGCCGACGAGGCCGTCCGCAACGTCATCTCGGGTGACACGGTCGCCGGCGGCCCGGTCGTGCAGGCCGGCCGGATCGACTCCCTCACCCTCGCCGCGGCGCCGGCACCCGCGTCGATCACGCCACGTCAGGTCCCGCCGCCCCGCCCGGGCTTCGTCAACCGCACCGCGGAATTCGCCGCCCTGGGCGCGGCGCTCGCCTCGTACGGCCCGGACAGCCCGCCCGCCACCATCGTGATCACCGGCCTGGGCGGCGTGGGCAAGACGGAGCTGGTCTCGCAGTGGGTCTGGCGGGAGCTGGCCGCACGCTTCCCCGACGGACAGCTCTACGCCGACCTCGCCGAGGTGCGCCGCGACGGCGGCATCGACGTCGGCGGCGTCATCGGCACCCTGCTGCGCGCCCTGGGCGTCCACGAGAGCCTCATCCCCGCCGGCACCGCGGACCGGTCCGCGCTGTTCCGCTCGGCGACCGCCGGCCGCAGACTCCTCGTGGTCCTCGACAACGCCCAGCACGCCGCGGAGGTGCGGCCGATGCTGCCCGGCCACGGCCTCGCCGTCGTCCTGAGCCGCAAGCGACTGGCCTCCTTGGAGCTGGACGGCGCGGTGCCGTTGACGGTGGCCCCGCTCGACACCGACGCCGGGGTCCAACTGGTGCGGCGCTGGCAGCAGTCGGCCGCGGAGCCGGCCCCGGCATCCGGGGCGGACCCCGGGGCGGCGGCCCGGCTCGTCGCGGCCTGCGGCGGTCTGCCGCTGGCGCTGCGCGCCGCCGGCGAATGGCTCATCGAGCGGCCGCACATGAGCCTGGAGGCCGTGGTCGACGCGCTGGCCGAGGAACAGCTGCGGCCCGGGGAGGCCGGCCGGTCGGTCGCAGCCGTCTTCGACGCGGTCACCGCGACCTTCTGCGCCCACACCCTGGCCCTCTACCGCTTCCTGGGCGCCTTCCCCGGCACCACCTTCACCGCGGACGTCGCCGGGGCTGCGGGCGTGACCCGGTTCGAGGACGGGCTGCGCGATCTGCGCACCGCCCACATGGCCGTCGGAGCGGGCGCCCCGGGCCGGTTCCGGCTGCACGACGTGGTGGCGGCGCACGCCCGTACGCGGACCGGCCCCGAGCAGGACGTACGGGAGACGCGGCGGCGGGTGACGGACTTCTACCTCATTGCCGCGGCGCGCGCCGACCGGCTCGTCCTGGGAGCGCGCTTCCGCCTCCAGGAAGCCCCGCCGGCCCTGCCCGACGGGTGCCACGGGCTCTTCGGCACCGGCGCCGAGGCGCTGGACTGGCTCGACGCCGAGCGGGCCAATCTGCTGGCCGTGTTGCGAACGGCCGCCGAGGAGGGGTGGCACGACGCGGTCTGGCGGCTGTGCGAATCGCTCTGGGCGCTCTACCACGGCCGCAAGCACTACGCGGACTGGATCGAGTCGCACCGGCTGGGCATCGAGGCGGCCCGCTGGGAGGGCCGGATCGACGCCGAGGTCCGCATGCGCAACCAACTGGCGCGGGCCCACTACTCGTTGGGCGAGTACGACCTCGCCGACGCCGAGCTGAGCCGCGCCGACGAGCTCCTGGGCGCGGTGGCGGACGCCCGGCTGCCCGGCATCATCCGGGAGACCCAGGGGCTGCTGTGCCTCGCCCGCCGGCGCCCCGACGAGGCCATCGCCCTGTTCACCCGCGCCCTGCACGCCAACGAGGGGGACCCGCACGGCATCGTGGTGCAGAGCTACAACCTCGGCCAGGCGGTCCTCGCCGCCGGCCGCCCGCAGGAAGCCCTGGACCTGCTGGACGGTGCGATGGCGACGGCCCGGGCCGAGGGCGATGACGCCATGCGGGTGCGCATCGGCATCGTGTGCGGCCGCGCCCACCGGGCGAGCGGGCGCCTGGAGCAGGCGCTGGAAGCGGTCACCGATGCCGCGCTGCTGGCCGAGCGGCTCGGCCAGGTGGTCAAGCTGAAGGAGGCGCTGGAACTCACGGTGGAGCTCGGTGACCTGATGCAGAACCCCGAGGTACAGCGCGCCGCCCGCAGCAAGATGCGGGAGCTGCGCCAACGCGCCGGAATCGGCGAACCGGTGGACTGACGCCGACCTGCCGGGCCCTCAGCTCCCTTCCCCGATGAGCGAGGTACGGGCGCTACGATCGCCCCGGCCCCGCCGCCGCACCGTCCCGCCGCCCCGAGAGTGGATCCCCCGTGTCCCTGCTGCCCCGCCGCCGTACCAGCCGCCGGCGGTCGCGCTGGAACACCGTGCCGGAGGACGCCCAGGTACTCGGCGTGGCGCGCACCCTCACCTCGGCCACCCGGCTGATGGACGTGATGCGCCTGCTGCGCCCCGAGGACGGCATCGCGGTGTCCTACACCGTCAACCCGGGCTCGGTCTTCGCCGACGGGCTCGCGGGCTACTTCGACGGCCTGGGTGCCCGCGTGCTCAGCTGGCGGGAGGCGACCCGGCAGCGCTTCGATCTGGCCGTGGCCTGCGCCGTGCACCCGTCCATGCGGCAGCTGGACGCCCCGCTGATGGTGATGCCGCACGGCGCCGGATACAACCGGCTGGTCACCGAGTCCACCGGCGATCCCGGTGCGCCCGCGGGGCTGTCCCGGCGGGAGCTGATGCGTGGCGGGCGGGTGCTGCCCGCCGTGATCGGGGTCTCGCACGAGGAGCAGATCGCCCGGCTCGCCCGGACCTGCCCCCAGGCCGTCCCGGTCGCCCATCTGATCGGCGACTACTGCTGGGACCGGATCGAGCAGAGCCGGCCCCGGCGCGACCTCTACCGTGCGCGGCTGGGCGTCGGACACGGCCGCCGGCTGGTCGTGGTCAACAGCACCTGGAGCGAGCATTCGCTGCTCGGCCGCTATCCGGACCTGCCCGCGAAGCTGGTCACCGGGCTGCCGGCGGACGAGTTCGCGGTCGCCCTCGTCCTGCACCCCAACGTCTGGGCCCGGCACAGCCGGCACCGGGTCCACCAGCGGCTGGCCCGGGCGATGGATGCCGGGCTGCTCGTGCTGCCGCCGGAAGAGGGCTGGCGCGCCGCGCTCATCGCCAGCGACTGGGTGGTGGGCGACCACGGCAGCACCACCTTCTACTCCGCCGCGCTGCACCGCGTCCTGCTGCTCGCCGCCACCGGGCTCGACGAACTGGACCCGGACTCACCCACGGCCGCCCTCAGCCGCGCCGCCCCCCGCCTCGACCCCGACGGCGATCTCCTCGCACAGCTGCTGGCCGCCGCCGAGCAGCACTCCCCGCAGCGGCTGCAGGCGCCCGTGGACGGGCAGTTGGCGGCCCGGGGCGAGGCCGGCCGGCGCCTCCAGGAGGTGATGTATCCGTTCCTCGCGCACCGGAACATCACCCTGCCCGCGGCCCCTCCGGGGCCGGACCCCGTCCCGGAGCCGCGCCCCGAGCGGCACGTGGGCCCGACGGCGTACGACGTGACCGGCGAGGTGCTGCCCGACGGCTCGGTGGCCGTGCGGCGCTGGCCGGTCCTCGCCCATGACCACGAGGAGTCCCGTGGGTTCCTGGCGGTGACGGAGCAGGAGACCCACCGGCTGTGGCGGTCGTCGGCGGAGGTCCTGGCCCGTACGGTCATCGACGCCGAACTCGCGCCCGCCGACTGGCTGCGCGACCGCGTCCACAGCCCCCGGGCGAGCCTCGATGTCGCCGTCGCGGCGCTGGCCCAGGACCGCTGTCTGCTGTTGCTGCGGCGCTGCGGCACCCTGCTCGAAGCGCACGCCGCACGCGCCTACGGCGACCCCGGGCCGCGCCTCGACCCGCTGCTGCTCGGCGCCGCCGTACAGGTGTGGCTGAACGCCCGGCGCACCGCCGCCGAACTCTCCGGCGGGCTGGTCGTCCGCACCGGCCCGCGCACGCTGACCGTGGCCTTCACCTGGCCGCCCTGAGCGGGCGGGCGACGGCGGGGCCGGCCACGGCCGCGCGCCCGCGGGGTGCGCGCGGCCGCCTGCGGACGGCCGTCCCGCTCAACCCTGATTCATCGGCTTCGGGTTGATCACGGCGAAGGTCGCGCCCTGCGGGTCGGTCACCACGGCCATCCGGCCGGCGATCATGTCGAAGGGCTGCTGCAGCGCCGCGCCGCCGGCCGCGGTCACCTTCTTGACCGTGGCATCGGTGTCGGTCACCGAGAAGTACGGCAGCCAGTGCGAGGGGGTGTCGGCCGGCATCTGCTCGGACATCGGCTGCATCCCGCCCACCGGACGGCCGTCCACCGTCAGCGCGTAGTAGTGCTCGGCACCCTCCATGGGCGCGTTCTCGATGCCGAGGGCCACCTGGTAGAAGGCGCCGGCCGCGGAGGGGTCGGTGGTGTTGAGCTCGTTCCAGATCAGCGCGCCGGGTTCGTTGACGATGCCGGCGCCGGGGAAGTCCACGGGCTGCCAGAGGCCGCACACCGCTCCGGTGGGGTCGGCCACGATGGCCATCCGGCCGAGCGTCATCACGTCCATGACGGGCATCAGGACCGTGCCGCCGGCCTTGGTCACCGCCTGGGCGGTCGCATCGGCATCGGTGGCCGCCAGATAGGTGGTCCACACGGTCGGCGGCGCGGGCTGGCCGCCCATCGGGACCGCGGCCATGATGCCGGCCACCGGCTTGTCGTTCAGCCGGCACACGGCATAACCACCGGTCTCCGCCGGCCCGATCTCTCCGGCCCACCCGAAGACCTGGGAGTAGAAGTCGATGGCGGCTTGCTGGTCAGGGGCCGCGAGATCGACCCAGCAAGGCGTCCCGGGCTGGTAGGGAGCGGTGACTTCAGGCATCGTGGCCTCCTCGACGGGGGCACCTCCCCCGCCGTACGGCACCGGGGAGGAGCAGGCGAAGCGGAGGGGTACCGGCCCCGGTCGGCGCGCCGCGGGAGCCGCCCCGCACTCACCCTCCACACTTCCTGGCGTCCGCCGCGTCCGCCACTCGGGTCCGCCGCGGCGCCGCCCGGACGGACCGGGCGACGCCGGTATCGCGCCAGGTCAGCCCACGTCGAAGGTGGCCGGGTCCGGGCCGAGGCGGTTGCCGGAGTCCAGCCCCGCGAGGGCGGCGAGGTCCGCGTCGTCCAGCTCGAAGCCGAAGACGTCGATGTTCTCGGCGATGCGGGAGGGCGTGACGGACTTCGGGATCGCGACATTGCCGAGCTGGAGGTGCCAGCGCAGCACCACCTGGGCGGGGGTCCTGCCGTGCTTGGCGGCGAGCTCGGTGAGCGTCGGGTGCTCCAGGAGGCCCTTGCCCTGGCCGAGCGGCGACCACGCCTCGGTGACGATGTTGTGCCGGGCGTGCACGGCGCGGGACTCGGCCTGCGGGAACTGCGGGTGCAGCTCGATCTGGTTGACGGCCGGGACGACGGAGACCTCGCCGAGCAGCCGCTCCAGATGCCCGGGCAGGAAGTTGGAGACGCCGATCGCCTTGGCGCGGCCGTCCGCGTAGATCTTCTCCAAAGCCTTGTACGTGTCGACGTACGTGTCCCTGGACGGGAGCGGCCAGTGGATCAGATAGAGGTCCACGTACTCCAGGCCGAGCTTGCCGAGGGAGGTGTCGAAGGCCCGCAGCGTCGCGTCGTAACCCTGATCGCTGTTCCAGAGCTTGGTCGTGACGAACAGCTCGTCACGGGCGATGCCGGACGCCGCGAGTGCCTTGCCCGTGCCGGCTTCGTTGCCGTAGATCGCCGCGGTGTCGATGCTGCGGTAGCCGGCCTCCAGGGCCTGGCCGACGGCGGTGGACGCCTGGTCGTCCTCGATCTGCCAGACGCCGAAGCCGAGCTGCGGCATCTCGATGCCGTTGTTGAGCGTGATGGAGGGAACCTTGCTCACGGGGGAATCGGTCCTTACGTCGACTGTTGCGTGCACGGATGACAACGATCATCCGCGGTCACGCATTCCCGCACAGGTCCACGAGGTGCGCACGGCGTGGCGGGGCCGGCGGCCGCCGGCCGGTCGGGCCGCGGCGCGCCGCCCGGCCCGTCACGCCTGGTAGAGGGCGTCCACCTCGACCGAGTACGCGGTCTCGATCGCCTTGCGCTTGAGCTTCAGCGACGGGGTCAGCAGCCCGTGCTCCTCGCTGAACTGGTTGGCCAGTATCCGGAACGTACGGATCGACTCGGCCTGCGAGACCAGGGTGTTGGCGGCGACGACGGCACGCCGGATCTCGGTCTCCAGGTCCGGGTCGCGCACCAGGTCGGTCGGCGGCATCTCCGGCTTGTCGCGCATGGCCAGCCAGTGGGTGACCGCCTCCGGGTCCAGGGTCACCAGCGCGGCGATGAACGGCCGGTCGTTGCCGACCACGATGCACTGGGCCACCAGCGGATGCGCGCGCACCCGCTCCTCCAGGCCCACCGGCGAGACCGTCTTGCCACCGGAGGTGACCAGCACCTCCTTCTTCCGGCCGGTGATCGTCAGATAGCCGTCCTCGTCCAGCGCACCGAGGTCACCGGTGGAGAACCAGCCGTCGTGCAGCACGGCATCGGTCGCCTTCGGGTCGTTGTGGTAGCCGTGGAAGACCTGGCCGCCGTAGAGCCAGATCTCGCCGTCCTCGGCGATGTGGACGGTGGTACCGGGGATGGGCGTGCCGACGGAGCCGAAGCGGGTCCGCTCGGGCGGGTTGGCGGTGGCGGCCGCGGTGCTCTCCGTCAGGCCGTAACCCTCGAAGATCCGCACACCGGCACCGGCGAAGAACAGCCCGAGCCGGCGCTCCATCGCCGAGCCGCCGGACATCGCGTACCGCATCCGGCCGCCCATCGCCGTACGGACCTTGCTGTACACCAGCTTGTCGAAGATCTGGTGCTGCATCCGCAGCGCGGCGCTGGGGCCGGAGCCGGTGCCGAAGGCCTTGTTCTCCTGTGCCTCGGCGTACCGGCCCGCGATGTCGACCGCCTTGTCGAACGGCCCGAGCTTGCCGTCGGCCTCGGCCTTGCGCCGGGCCGCGGCGAAGACCTTCTCGAAGATGTACGGCACGGCCAGGATGAAGGTGGGCTGGAAGGTCTGCAGGTCGGGGAGGAGCGCGCGGGCCGCGAGTTCCGGCTGGTGGCCCAGCTTGACCCGGCCGCGGATCGCGGCGACCTGCACCATCCGGCCGAAGACGTGCGCCAGCGGCAGGAACAGCAGGGTCGCTGCCTCGTCGCCCGCCTTGGAGTGGAAGACCGTCTCGTAGCGCATGACGATGTTGTCGGACTCGGCCATGAAATTGGCGTGGGTGATCACGCAGCCCTTGGGGCGGCCGGTGGTGCCGGACGTGTAGATGATCGTCGCGGTGGCGTCCGGGGTGACGGCCATCCGGTGGCGGTGGACCACGTCGTCGTCGATGTGTCTGCCGGCCGCGGTCAGTTCGGCCACCGGATCGGCGTCCAGCTGCCACAGCTTGCGCAGCTGGGGCAGCCGGTCGATGACCGAGCCGATGGTCATCGCATGGTCCTCGTGCTCGACCAGGCAGGCCGAGACGCCCGCGTTGTGCAGCATCCAGAAGACCTGCTCGGCCGAGGACGTCGGATACAGCGGTACGGACTGGACACCGATCGACCACAGCGCGAAGTCGAACAGGGTCCACTCATAGCGCGTACGGGACATGATGCCGACGCGGTCGCCGAACCGGACGCCCTGCGCGAGCAGCCCCTTGGCCAGTGCGAGAACCTCGTCCCGGAACTCTCCGGAGGTGACGTTCTGCCAGTTCCCCGCGTCGTCCTTACGCGCCAGCGCGACGCGCTCGGGATCGGATTCGGCATGCTCGTAGACGACGTCGGCCAGCCCGCCGACCCGGGGCGCGGTCGCCAGTGGCGGGACGGTGAACTCGCGCAATGACCCAGCTCCTCGTGGTGCTCCTCACAAGGCCGCGACCGTACCCCACGGTGACCTCATCCGGCAGGGCCGTACCACGTCGCGAACGTGGCCGCACGGGAACTGGCCAACGGGCCAAAAGGGGCTACTTCGGAGAAGCGTGGACATGATCACGCTGGTTCAACGTCGGACGATCACGACGCCGGGACCATATCTGCACGGAATCTCTGCACGTGACATCGCCGTCTCTGCGCGTGACGGCCGAGGGGGCGGCGGCTCTTCCGGGGCGGCGCCGGATCGTGGGCCGGAGCGGCGGACCGGTCGCCGGCCGGTCAGGGGAGCTGTAGCCGGACGCCGCCCGCGAGGACCGCGTCCGCGAGCGCCTCGGCCGGGCCCCGCGCCGCGCGGTCACGCTGTCCATGGAGAAGAGCGAAATCCACCCCGCCCAGTTCCGGCAGACCGGCACGTGGCGAGATCTGCACCAAACCTGGCGGGATCATGCTCTTCGTATGTGCCATCACGCCCAGACTTGCCCGGGTTGCGGCGATCAGTCCGTTCAGGCTTCCGCTGGTGCAGGCGATCCGCCACTCCCGGCCCGCGCGCTCCAGTGCCTCCAGGGCCCGGCCCCGGGTCAGCGCCGGCGGCGGGTAGACGACCAGGGGGACCGGGCGCCGCGGATCCAGGCGCAGCCGCTCGGCGCCGACCCACACCAGGCGGTCGCGCCACACCAGCTCGCCCTGTGACGCCTCCGGGCGCCGCTTGGCGAGGACGAGGTCGAGCCGCCCGGCCGCCAGCAGCTCGTGGAGGGTCCCCGACAGCTCGACGGTCAGCTCCAGATCGACCTCGGGGTGGTCCCGCCGGAAGCCTTCGAGGACCTCCGGCAGCCGGGTCAGCACGAAGTCCTCCGAGGCGCCGAAGCGGAGCCGGCCGCGCAGCCGGGTCCCCGCGAAGAAGCTCGTGGCCCGCTCGTTCGCCTCCAGGATCGTCCGGGCGAAGCCGAGCATCGCCTCGCCGTCCTCGGTCAGCTCCACCCCGTGGGTGTCCCGGGCGAACAGCCGGCGCCCGGCGGTCGCCTCCAGCTTCCGGACGTGCTGGCTCACGGTCGACTGCCGCAGCCCGAGGCGGTGTGCGGCCTGGGTGAAGCTCAGCGTCTGTGCCACGGCGAGAAAGGTGCGCAGCTGTACGGGTTCGAACACGGGCCCTCCGTCCCGGCCGCCGGCCCCCGGCGTCGTTCATCGCGGAACGCAATAACAGTGACCATGGTAAGAGGGGTTCCCGATCAGTGCAGGTCGCGGCACCCTGGAGGGCCGGGTGGGTCGCAGCAGGCCGTCCCGCCCGTGAGCCGCCGAACGACCGAAGAGAGATCATGCACCGCCCTGTGCCCAAGCTGCCCTCCTGGCTGCCCGTGGACGGATTCATCCTGGCGCTGGTGGGAACCGTCGGGCTGGCCGCGCTGCTGCCCGCCCGCGGACCGGCCGCCACCGTCGCCGAGGGGGCCTCGACCGGAGCCGTCGCCCTGCTCTTCTTCCTCTACGGCGCCCGGCTCTCCACCGCCGAGGCCCTGGACGGAGTGCGCCACTGGCGACTCCATCTCACCGTGCTGGCCTGCACCTTCGTGCTCTTCCCCGGCCTCGGCCTGGCTGCCCGCGCCCTGGTCCCCGAGGTGCTGTCGCCCACCCTGTACACCGGGCTGCTGTTCCTGTGCCTGGTGCCGTCCACGGTCCAGTCCTCGATCGCCTTCACCGCCCTGGCCCGCGGCAATGTCGCGGCGGCGATCTGCGCCGGCTCGTTCTCCAGCATCCTGGGCATCGTCCTCACACCGCTGCTGGCGGGGCTCGTCCTGCACGGCAACGGCGGTGGCTTCTCGGCCGGTTCCCTGTGGAAGATCGTCTGCCAGCTGCTGCTGCCGTTCCTCGCCGGGCAGTTGCTGCGGCGGTGGATCGGCGGGTTCCTCACCCGCCACCGGACGGTGCTGGGCCTGGTGGACCGCGGCTCGATCCTGCTCGTCGTCTACGCCGCCTTCAGCGCCGGCGTCGTCCAGGGCATCTGGCACCAGGTCTCCGCACTGCGGCTGCTGTGCCTGCTGGGGGTGGAGGCGGTGCTGCTCGCGGTGATGCTGGCGGCCTCCTCGTACGGCGCCGGGAAGCTCGGCTTCCGGCGTGCGGACCGGATCGCGATCACCTTCGCCGGCTCGAAGAAGAGCCTGGCGGCCGGCCTGCCGATGGCGAGTGTGCTCTTCGGCGCCCAGGCCGGGCTTGTGGTGCTGCCGCTGATGCTGTTCCACCAGATGCAGTTGATGGTGTGCGCGGTCCTGGCGAAGCGGATGGCGGCCCGCACCGTACCGGAGCCGCGGCGGAACGGAGCGCCCGCCGCGACGCCGGCCGGCCCGGGGGGCGCGGTGGAGGCGACGGCCGCGGTGGCGCCCGGACAGCAGCCGTACGGACCGCGCACGTAAACCTCCGGGCCGCGCACACAACCTTCCGGGCTGAGCCCCTAGCGGTCCGTCCCGCGCACCCGGTCCAGCGGCAGCCCGAGGACCAGCGGGCCGGGCGCAGGGGCGTTGTCGGTGCGGACGGTGGTCAGTTCGGCGTCGCTCAGGGCCCGCCGGTAGACGCGGACCTCGTCCAGCGCGCCGGTGAACTGGACGCGGGCGTCGGGCTTCTGGCCCAGGTGCACACCGAAGACCGAGCCCCGGCTGACCGACCCCGGAACATCGGGCACGACGGTGGTCTCGCCGCCGTCGACGGTGAGCAGCAGCCGGCCGCCGGTGCGGCGCAGCGCCAGGTGGTGCCAGCTGCCGTCGTTGTAGGCGTCGTGGGTGACGGCCTGGGCGGTGGCGGCCGGTGCGGCGCCGTCGACGGCGGTCAGGCGGCCGACGAGCCGGCCGTGGGCGGGGTCGCCCTCCACCGCGACCTGCGGGGTCCTGGTGCCGACACCGCCCATCCACAGCAGCGGCTGTTCGCCGGTCGTGGTGTCGTAGCGGAACCACAGGCTGCAGGTGAAGTCCTGGGTGCCCAGGGGGAGGGAGGGGCGGAAGGGGAGGCGGACGGCGTCGTCCGTGCCGTCGAAGGACAGTGCCCGGCCGAACCGGCCGTCGGTGCCGAGGGGCCCGCCGAGGACGTGCGCGGGCCGTGCGCCGCGGGCGGTGTCGCGGGTCGTGGGGTCCGGGCCGCGGCGTGGGCCGAGCCAGGCCTCGGTGAAGCGGGCGAAGCGGATCTCGTCCCGGGCGTCGACCGCGCCGCCCTCGTACATCAGGCCGGTGACCTCGGGCGATACGGCGACCAGGTCCGAGTAGCCGGACCAGTCGGTGGTGACCCGGGCGCCCCGGTCGGCGCTCTCCCAGGTACGGCCCTCGTCCCAGGAGGAGCGGACGGTCATGGTGCGGCGCCGGTCGGGGTCGGCGGGCGCCGCGAAGAGGGTGCGGCTGCGGCCGCCCGCGGCGGGTGAGTGCGGCAGCCGCAGTGCGGAGCCCTGCACCATCGGCGTGTAGAGGTCGGGCAGCGCGCGGAACGGTGCGCTGAAGGAAGTGCCGCCGTCGCGGCTGACGGCCGCGGTGCGATGGCCCAGATCGGTGCCGTCCTGTTCCCGGCCGTTGACGTAGACCGAGCCGTCGGAGCGTTCCAGGAGGGTCATTTCGGACGGCTTTTGCCGGAAGGTGCCGTCGGCGGCGATCGGCCAGGTGTCCAGCGCGCCGACCTTCCAGGTGGCGCCGCCGTCGTCGCTGTGGACCAGCGCGGCGTGGTTGGCGGTGACCCGGTTGCCCGCGTAGCTCTCGGAGTTGATGCCGAACACCAGCCGGCCGCGGTGCCGTCCGTGGGTGAGCTGGATGCCGTGCACGGGACCGGTGGCGTACCAGGAATTCCACTGCGGGGGCCGGATGGCCGGGGTCAGGTCCCGGGGCGGGGACCAGGTCGCGCCGTCGTCGTCGCTGTACTGGAGGTGCGGGGTGCGGTCACAGGGCACGTCGCAGCTGAGGCCGTCGGTGCGGCCCTTGTTGTAGGTCTCGGCCAGGACGATACGGCCGGTGCGGCGGTCCACGACGGGCGCCGGGTTGCCGTGGGTGTCGCCGCCTCCGTGGTTGACGACCTGGAGCGGGCCCCAGGTGCGGCCGCCGTCGGTGGAACGCTTGAGGACCAGGTCGATATCGCCCGCGTCCCCGCAGTCGTGCCGCCGGCCCTCGGCGAACGCGAGGAGGGTCCCCCGGGCGGACTCCACGACGGCCGGTATCCGGAAGCAGAAGTAGCCCTGTTCCTGGGAGGCCTTGAACAGGACCTGCTGGTCGAATCCGCCGGCCGGTAAGGACGTCGCGGCACCGGCGGCGCCCCGGGCACCGGCGCGCGCGGCCTGGGCGGGAGCGGTCGGCAGCAGGGCGAGGGCGGTGGCGGTCAGCGCGCCGAGCAGGGCCGCGGCACGGCGGCGCCGGGCTCTGCTGCGGTGACCGGGGTGTGCGCGGAGAACTGACGTCATGGTCCGGCCTGCCCTTCGAGGCATCGGCGTCGGGTCATCAGGACATCCCACGTCCTATGTGCATCGCGACGGAAGCTACTGCCGCGTGCGGACCGCGACAAGGAGCCTGCGTCGGTTCTCCGTGCCGCAGCCGGAATTCACCCGCCCGGCCCGCAAGTGCTGCGCCGGGTGCGCCGGACGGGGCACGGGGGAGGGGAGTGCCGAACGCGCCGGGCGCCCGGTGCCGCGGCGCCCACCGCCCCTCACGGCCGCAGCACCACCTTGCCGAGATTGGTCCTGGCCTCGATGATCTCGTGCGCCTTCGCGGCCTCGGCCAGCGGCAGTTCGGCATGGACGGCGGCCCGCAGCCGGCCGGATCCGGCCAGCTCCCACAGCTGTGCATGGTGCCGCGCGTAGCGCGTGCGGTGGACGGCGGCGAAGCGGCGCATGGTCAGCCCGGTGATGGTCCGGTCGCCGGCCAGCAGCTCGTACGCCGGGACCGTACCGCCACCGGAGTTGAAGAAGATCAGCCGCCCGCCGGGGGCCGACGCGGCCAGGGCACGTGGCAGCAGCTCACCGCCGACCCCGTCCAGCACGACGTCGACCGGCTCGCCCCAGGACTCCTGGTCGTACGTCACCACCTCATCGGCCCCCAGCCCGCGCAGGAATTCCGCCTTGGCGGCCGAGCTGACGGCAGCCACCACCCGGGGTACGCCCTGGAGCTTCGCGAGTTGGACGGCGAGATGCCCCGTGCCCCCGGCCGCGCCGGTGATGAGGACGGACTCGGCGCCGCGCGGCGCGGCGGTGCTGAGCGCGGCGAGCGCGACATGCCCGCCGCGCACCAGTGCCACCGCTTCCACGGCGGCCGCGCCGTCCGGTATCCGGCTGGCCAGAAAGGCGGGCGCGAGGGCGAGTTCGGCGTAGGAGCCGGTGAGGGTGAGCGAGGTGACGCGGTCCCCGACGGCGAAGCCGGTGACGTCCGCCCCGCACGCGACGACCACACCGGCGATCTCGCCTCCGGGCATGGCGGGCAGCGGATCACCGCCGCCGTTGCCGTCGCCGCGCACCCGCCGTACGCACGGCAGCGTGACGCCGATCGCCTCGGTGCGGACGAGGAGTTCGCCGGGGCCGGGAACCGGCGCCTCGGCGTCCTCGACGCGCAGGACCTCGGGACCGCCGTAGGCATGGAATCGGACTCGGCGCATGGGGGCACACCTCCAGGAGGATGTCTCCGGTCGGCGCGTACGCTCCCCGGATGTCATTGGGTCATCCAACAATAACCACAAAGTCATGGGTTGCTCCCATGTTTTTTCATAGGGCGCCCCCACGGTTTCCGGGTAGGCTGGGGCCATGGCCGACAACACCCCCTACGCCCCCCGTCGCATCCGCGCGCTCCCCAGCTGGCTGCTGGGCCGCGCCGCCGCCCGGGGGCATCGCCTCGTCGCCGATGCCCTGGCCGCCGAAGGCATGCGGATGATGCATCACGCCGTGCTGTCGGCCGTCGCCGAACTCGGCCCGGTCTCCCAGGCGGAGCTCGGCCGGACGCTGGGCATCGACCCCAAGGACATGGTCGCGCTCGTCAACGACCTCCAGCGGGACGGGCTGGTGACCCGGACCCCCGACCCGGGGGACCGGCGCAAGAACGCCGTCGAGATCTCCGCCGACGGCCGGCGGCGGCTGCGTCGCACCCAGCGGCTCGGTGAGCGGGCCAACGCGGAGCTGACCGCGCCCCTGACCCCGGCCGAGCGCGAGCAGCTGATCGCCCTGCTCACCCGGATCGCGCTGCCCGAGGAGTGACCGGGGGCCCGGTGCCGGGCTCCCGCCTCAGCCGGCCGCTCCGGGCAGCGCCAGTCGGTGCTCGCCCGCGTACACATTCATCGAGGAGCCGCGCAGGAACCCGATCAGGGTCAGCCCGGTCTCGGCGGCCAGGTCGACGGCGAGCGAGGACGGCGCCGAGACCGCGGCCAGCACGGGGATGCCCGCCATCACGGCCTTCTGCGCCAGCTCGAACGACGCCCGCCCGGAGACCATCAGCACGCTGGAGGACAGCGGCAGCCGCCCCTCCTGGAGCGCCCGCCCGATGACCTTGTCGACGGCGTTGTGCCGCCCGACGTCCTCCCGGATGTCGAGCAGTTCGCCGTCCGCCGTGAACAGCCCCGCGGCATGCAGGGCCCCGGTCCGCTCGAACACGCGCTGCGCGGTCCGCAGCCGGTCGGGCAGTGCGGCGAGGGTCGCCGGTGCGAGCCGGACCGGGGTGTCGGGGCCGGTGTCCAGGGGCCAGCGGGTGCGGGTGCGCACCGCGTCCAGGCTGGCCTTGCCGCACAGCCCGCACGACGACGTCGTATAGACGTTGCGCTCCAGGGTGATGTCCGGGACCGGGACCCCGGCCGCGAGCCGCACGTCCACGACGTTGTAGGTGTTCGCGCCGCCCCCGCTCCCGGCGTCGCCACCGCTCGCCCCCGCGCAGTACACGATGTGCGCCAGCTCGTCGGCGCTCGCCAGGACGCCTTCGCTGACGAGGAAGCCGGCGGCGAGCGCGAAGTCGTCACCCGGAGTGCGCATCGTGATCGCCAGCGGCTTGCCGCCGAGCCGGATCTCCATCGGCTCCTCGGCGACGAGGGTGTCCGGGCGGGTGCTCACGACACCGTCGCGGATGCGGATGACGCGGCGTCGCTCGGTGACCCGTCCCATGTCTGATCAGTCCCGTCCTCACCGGCCCTGGATCCGGTGGTGTACGTGCGAGGGCCGAAGCGGCCCGGAGGCAGAGGCTGTCGTGGGTCACCGCCGGCGTGGTGTGCCCCGGCGCCCTCGACCTTCTCATTCTCCTGCACGGGCCGGGGCGGGCTCCGCACGGGCCGGGCGGGCTCCCACAGGGGCCTCAGCGCTCCGGCCCGGCGGGCGCCGCTTCCTGCCCGGCGGGCGCCGCTTCCCTCAGCTCGCGGCCGCCCAGCTCGCGCCCGCCGAACGCGCCCGAGCCGTCGGCCGCCGCCCAGGCCGCGTCCAGTCCGGCCTGGTCCAGCGTCCGCCAGTCCGGGGTGTCCTGGACGAGGGCCCGCCCCAGCCGCTGCCCCAGCTCGACCATGCTCCGGCCGGTCCCGCCGCGCTCGGTGCCGTACGCCTCCAGCGCGTCCGGCCGCTCCGGCAGTGCCCGCAGCGCGGCCTCCAGCGCGACGGCGTCCTGGAGTGCCTTGACCGCGCCGGCGCCGGTGTGCGGACGGGCGATGGTGGCCGCATCGCCCGCGAGCACCAGCCGGCCGGCGGTGTAGCGCGGCGCCGTGTAGTCGTACATGGGCTGGAGGAACAGCTCTTGACGAGGCGTCAGCTCGACCAGCCCGCCCCAGTACGGCGGCAGCAACTCGCCCGTGACGTGGCGGAGATGGGCGTACAGCGCGTCGGAAAGGGCGCCCGGCGGCAGGCCCTCGGGGGCGGGTGACCCCAGGGCGGTACCGCCGGGCGGTGCGGTGTACAGCACCCAGTTGGCGCGCCGCCCGCCGTGGCCGTCGGGGATGCGGTAGATGATGACGTGGCCGCCGGGGAAGACGCCGTAGACACAGTCCTCCTGCGCCCACGGCTCGGACGGCAGGCCGGGAAGGGCCAGCGCCGCCAGCCGGTCCGCCGGGACGGTGCCCCGCCAGGCCAGATAGCCCGCGTAGTCGGGCCGTACGCCGGGGAACGCGGCGTCGCGGACCACCGAGCGGTAGCCGTCCGCGCCGATGACCAGATCGAAGCGCTCCGTACGGCCCCCGGTGCGGGCGCGGTCCCGCGGCCCCCCGGCCGCCCCGCCGCCCTCTCCGGCTCCGTTCCCGCCGCCGAAATGCAGCACCGCGCCCTCCGCGTCACCGTCGACCGCGCCCACTGGGGTCCCCGTCCGGAACACCGTGTCCTGGGGCAGCCGTTGCCGTAACTCCCGCCAGAGCGGTCCCCAGCAGTACGAGCGGAACGGGAAGGGCTGGACGCCGATCTGGCGGCCGAGCGGAGCGGCGCCGTCCCGGACGTACCAGCGGCGGGTGGTCAGCTGCGCCCACGGCATCGCGGTGTCCAGGTATCCGGCGGCCGCGAGCTCGGCGTACCGGGCGTTGTGCACCGCGAGGCCGACACCACGGTCCGCGAGAAGACCCGCGGTGCGTTCATGGAGGGTGATCCGGCCCGCGCCGGCGCGGTGTGCGGCCAGGGCCGTGGCGCACCCGGCGATGCTGCCGCCCACGACGGCGACATCGGCCCCTTCGATCGTCATGCGGTGCGTGCCCATACGGTGCCCCCTGCGCTGTCCCGCAGCCGAGGGTCGGTCGGCCGCCCGGTCCGATCGGGCGCATTGTGGCAGGAGTTCCCCTTCCGTGCCCGGTAATCAGGGAAGGAGAAGAGAAATCCGTCCATGTGGAGAAGGAGGGATGGCCGGGCGTGGGCCTGGGTATATGCCTGAGCCGGGGCCGGCGCACACCACGGTCCCGCGTCGAGCGGCCCGGTGGCGGGATCTGTGGGGGGTCCCGCCATCGGGCGTACGACGCGTCGTCGGAAGGCCGTCGGCTCGACGGAAGGATGCCGGCTCGTCGGAAGGACGCCGGCCGGCCGCGCCGGACCGCACGACACCGCCGAAGCACCCCGCCCCTGCTCCGCTCCCCGCCGCTCCGACGCCCGCCCGGCCTTCGCGCCCCTGCTCAGGACCGCTTCCCGCGCGCGTCGTCCGATGCGGATTCCGACCGGTCCGCTCCGTGAGATCAGCCCCGGTCAACGGCCACCGTCCGGGTAATGTGCGTGTCGATCACCCATGACATACCCGACGACCCATGACGTACCCGAAGCACCCCAGGGCACCGGGCAACCGACCGACCACGAATGGCGAGAACGCACATGAGCGAAGGGACAGCACGGGCGGCCGGCGACGCGAGCTCCGTCGCGGACGAGGTGGCCCGTGAGCGGCTGCGCTACCTGCGCGGCAGCATCGACAACCTCGACGCCGCCCTGGTGCATCTGCTCGCCGAGCGCTTCAAGTGCACCCAGCAGGTCGGCGAGCTGAAGGCCCGGCACCACCTGCCGCCCGCCGACCCGGCCCGCGAGGCCGCCCAGATCGAACGGCTGCGCCGACTGGCCGAGGACGCCAAGCTGGACCCGGCCTTCGCCGAGAAGTTCCTCAACTTCATCATCGGCGAGGTGGTCCGCCACCACCGGGCGATCGCCGACCGTACCCAGGAGGGGGCGGCGGAACCGGCCGAACCGGCCGCGGGCTGAATCCCGGGCACACGGCGAACGAGGGTGGGCGGCCATGTGGGCCGCCCACCCTCGTCGCATTTCCGTATGCGGCGGCGGCCCGCATGGCCGGCCCACCGGTCGCCTCACCCAGGTGGCCCCGTCGCCCGGGTCGAGTGACACTCGCCATACCTGACGCCGGACCGTCCCGTGGTGCCCCCTTGCCCACTACCGTCCAGTAACGCGGTTCCCCGGGGACCGCCCGAGCGCCACCACCCTGCCCCTCCGGCCGTGCACCGAGAGCGGAGACACCGATGGCACCCACCCCCGAATCCACCGCGAACCCGCAGTGGAACGCGCGCACCACGCCCACCCCGAGGCTCACCCTCAAACCCGGTACGTCCTGGCAGGACGCCTGGCAGCGCAGCCTGGCCGCGGCCCCCGAAGCGTTCCGGGACGACCGGGCGCTCAATCTGTGGGCCGGCGCCTGGCACCCGGACGGCACTCCGCTGCCCGCCACCAGCCCCGTCGACGGCACCCCCATCGCCGGCCCGCCCCGCCTGGAAGCGGACGCCGCGCTGCACGCCGTACGCGCCTCCCTCGACCAGCACCGGGCCTGGCGCCAGGTCCCGTTGACCGAGCGCAAGGCCAGGATCTCCGCCACCCTCGACGCCCTCACCGAGCACCGTGAACTGCTCGCCCTGCTGCTGGTCTGGGAGATCGGCAAGCCCTGGAAACTCGCGCAGGCCGACGTCGACCGCGCCATCGACGGCGTCCGCTGGTACGTCTGTGAGATCGAGCGGATGCTCACCGACCGCGCCCCGCTGCCCGGCCCGGTCAGCAACATCGCCAGCTGGAACTATCCGATGTCGGTGCTGATCCACGCGATGCTGGTGCAGGCGCTGGCCGGCAATGCGGTGATGGCCAAGACCCCCACCGACGGTGGCCTGGTCACGCTCACCCTCGCCTGCGCCCTGGCCGCCCGTGAGGGGGTGCCGGCCACCCTCGTCAGCGGCAGCGGCAAGGAGCTCTCGCCCGCCCTGGTCCGCTCACCCGAGATCGGCTGTGTCTCCTTCGTCGGCGGCCGGGACACCGGCGGCCGGGTCGCCACTGCCGTCGCCGACCTCGGAAAGCGCCACATCCTCGAACAGGAGGGCCTCAACACCTGGGGGATCTGGAACTTCAGCGACTGGCCGGCCCTGACACCGCTGCTGCGCAAGACCTTCGACTACGCCAAGCAGCGCTGCACCGCCTACCCCCGCTTCGTCGTCCAGCGCGAGGCCTTCGCCGACTTCCTCACGGCCTATCTCCCGGCCGTGCGCAGTGTCCGCTTCGGGCACCCCCTGGCCGTCGCCGACCCCGCGGACCCGCTCCCCGAACTCGACTTCGGCCCGCTGATCAACGCCGGCAAGGCCAAGGAGCTCGCCGACCTCACCTCCGAGGCGATCACCCGGGGCGCCGTCCCGCTGCACCGGGGCAGCCTCGCCGACGGCCGTTTCCTGGCCTCGCAGGACACCTCGGCCTACTTCCCGCCCACCACGCTGCTGGCGCCGCCCTCCTCCTCCCCGCTCCACCACGCCGAGCCGTTCGGCCCGGTCGACACCATCGTGCTCGTCGACACCGAGGCCGAGTTGCTCGCCGCCATGAACGCCAGCAACGGCGCCCTCGTCGCCAGCCTGTCCTGTGACGACAAGGGCACCTACGACCGCCTGGCCCCGCAGATCCGCGCCTTCAAGGTCGGCCATGGCAAGCCCCGCTCCCGCGGCGACCGCGACGAGCTCTTCGGCGGCTTCGGCAACTCCTGGAGCGGCGCGTTCGTCGGCGGCGAACTCCTGGTGCGGGCGGTGACCGAGGGCCCGGCCGCCGAACGCCTGCCGGGCAACTTCCCGGACTACCACCTGATGCCGTAGCCCGGTCCCGGTCCCGGCCCCGGCTCCCTGCTCCGGCCCCGGGCACGGACTTCGCCGACCGCCCGGGGCCGTCGCCCGGCGGGCCGGGGCCGGGGGCGGAGATCGGGGGCCGGATCGGGGCGGCCGCGGTGGTGCACTCCAGAAACGCCCTTGGCCTGCATGGACCATTGGAATGCCGATTTTGTCCATCATTGCCCATAAATCGAGGTTATGGGGCGGACGGATACGCAGGTGAAAGGCACTCCGAAACCTTGGTATTGTTGTCCATGTCGCCGCGGGGAACGCCCCGTGAAGATCACACCTAGTCCGGGTGGCGGAATGGCAGACGCGCTAGCTTGAGGTGCTAGTGCCCTTTATCGGGCGTGGGGGTTCAAGTCCCCCCTCGGACACCCAGTGAAAACCCCTGTTGACCAGGGGTTTTCTGCATTTCTGGAGCGCGCTGCGACCGGGGCGCAATTGATGTCCAATTAACCCCTTCCATCCCCTTTGTTTGGGAGTATCCTGGAATCCGGCCTACGGGGCGAGCGAGGGAGTTCGATTGGCCGGGCCTCGGGGAAGGGAGCTCTGGCTCTCGCCGAGGACGATGACGAAGGCCGGTCGGGCTGAGAGGCTGAAAGGTCGTGAGACCGGACGGCGACCTCCAAGTACCTGATGCGGACAATGCCGCCGAAGGGAGCCCACCTCGTAGGTCTTCGGTGTGCCCGGATCAGCCGCCGCGCATCAGGTCCGCACACTTCTCCCCGATCATCATCGTGGTGATGCACGGGTTCACGGCGGGCAGGAACGGCATCACCGAAGCGTCCGCGACCCGCAGACCGGTGACGCCCTTCACGCGCAGCTGGGGGTCGAGCGGGGTCGCCTGGTCGTCCGCCGCGCCCATGCGCACGGTGCAGGCCGGGTGGTAGACGGTGTTGTGGGTGGTGCGGACGTAGTCGAGGAGCTCGGCGTCGGAGTGGGCGGAGGGCCCGGGGGCGAGTTCGGTGCCGGCCCACTCGGCCATGGGGGACTGGGAAATGATCTCGCGGGCCAGGCGGAGCCCGTGGGTCATCACGCGCACATCGTGTTCATCGGTGAAGTAGCGCGGGTCGACCTTGGGCTTGTCGCGGAAGTCGCGGGTGCGCAGACGGACGGTGCCCAGGGAGCGGGCGCGGGTCACGTTCGGGGTCAGACAGAAGGCGTTCTCCGAGGTCGGGTAGCCGCGGCGGAAGGTGTTCAGGTCGAAGGGCACCGAGCCGTAATGGAACATCAGGTCCGGGCGGTCGAGGCCGGGTTCGGTGTCGGCGAAGATGCCGATCTCCCACCACTGGGTGGACGAGGTGACCATGGGCTGCTTGGCGTCCCACATGATCACGCCCTCCGGGTGGTCCTGGAGGGCGGAGCCGACGCCGGGGGAGTCGACGAGCGGGTCGATGCCGGTGGCGCGCAGATGGGTGGCCGGGCCGATGCCGGAGAGCATGAGCAGCTTCGGGGAATCGATGGCGCCGCAGGAGACGACGGTCTCGCGGCGGGCGTGGACGGTGCGGGTGTGGATCAGGTCGGGGGCGAGGTAGTCCACACCGGTGCAGTGCCGGGCGGAGTCGAAGTTCAGGCGCCTGGCCTGGAGCCCGGTGCGTACGTCGAGGTTCTTGCGGGTGCCCATGACGGGGTGGAGATAGGACACCGAGGCCGACGAACGGGTGCCGTCGGGGAGGCAGTTGATCTGGAACCAGTTGGCGCCGCGGATGACGGTCTCGCCGGTGTTGAACGGTGTCGTCGGGATGCCGGCTGCCGCGCAGGCCTTCAGGAGGGCCTCCCCGCACGGATCGTTGGGCGCGATGGTGCGCAGGGTGACCGGGCCGCTGCGGCCGTGGTGGTCGCCGGGGGCGTCGTTGTTCTCCAGCCGCTGATAGAGCGGGAAGCAGTCGGCCGCGCTCCAGCCCGTACAGCCCATCGCGGCCCACTCGTCGAGGTCCTCGGCCGGGGCCCAGAAGGCGATGCACGAGTTGTGCGAGGAGCAGCCGCCGAGCACCTTGGCGCGGGCGTGCCGCAGGAAGCTGTTGCCGTTCTCCTGCGGCTCGACCGGGTAGTCCCAGTCGTAGCCGGACTCCAGCAGGCCCATCCAGCGGTCCAGCCGCAGGACGTTGTCGTCACCGACGTCGCTGGGGCCGGCCTCCAGGAGGCAGACGCTGACCGCCGGGTCCTCGCTGAGCCGGGCGGCGACGACGGCACCGGCCGTGCCGCCGCCGACCACCACGTAGTCGAACTCGTCCACAGGGGTCTCTTGGGCCATCGTGCCGCTCCAGGTCAGGGGGTGGGGGCGCCGCTGTCGCCCGGGGTGTCGCTGTCGGAGGTGACGGCGGCGTGCATGGCCAGGACGCCGGTCTTCTTGCGCTGGACGAACCAGTAGTAGGCGAATCCGCCGAGGCCGACGACTCCGATGAACAAGAAGGCGCCCCAGCGCAGATACCAGTGCTGGGGGCCGGTCGCGTTGTAGACCGTGGCGCGCGGCCAGGCGAGGTTGACGGACATCGCGAAGCCCCAGAGCACCGCGAGGACGTTCACCGGAAGGCCGAACTTGCCGAGGGAGAACCTCCCCTTGACCGGCGTCCAGTTGCCGCGCAGCCGTTGGACCAGCATCGGCAGGGTGACCGACAGATACGCCAGATAGATCATGATGATCGCGATGCTGGTGATCACCGAGAAGATCTGCGGCTGGTTGACGTTGATGAGCAGGATGCCGATCCCCACCAGCCCGATGATGACGGCCGGCAGCACCGGGGTCTGGAAGCGCGGGCTGACCTTGGCGAGCAGCGAGGCGGCCGGGAGGTTGTTGTCCCGGGCCATCGCGAACGCCAGCCGGATGCCGGCGGTGTGCACCGCCAGTTCGCACACGGTGATCGCGATGACCACACACCAGAGCACGATCTGTCCCACGGTCGACCCGAGCGTGGAGAGCACCACGTACTGCAGACCGTCCACGGACAGCTGCTGGGCGTGCAGATCGGGCACGGCCAGCAGGGCGAACAGCAGGATCAGGCCGCCGATGAGGAAGGACGCGACCAGTGCCCGCAGGATCGCGCGGGGGGCGTTGCGGCCGGGGTCCTTGGACTCCTCGCCGAGCGAGGAGGCCGTGTCGAAGCCGTACATCACGTATGCCGAGGCCAGCGACGCGGTGAGGAACGCGCCGAAGTAGCCCAGACTCTGGCCCTGGCCCAGGCCGAAGGTGTCGGTCACCGCCGAGGGGCCGCGGGTGATGTGTGCGGCCAGGAGCAGGACCAGGACGATGGCGGCGATCAGCTCGATCGCCACGCCCGCGGAGTTGATCCGTGCCATCAGCTTCACGCCGAAGGCGTTGACCAGGGTGGTGAAGGCGATCAGCACGGTGCCGAGGAGTACGGCGTTCTCGGCGGCGGATTTGCCGGTGCCGTCGCCGATGAACTGGAACCACGACGAGATCTGCGGCAGCGTCACCTGGTACGCCAGCGCCACCGCGGACAGCGAGACCATGGAGGCGGTCAGCATCATCCAGCCGCCGAGCCAGCCGATGTGCGGGCCGCCGAGCTTCTTGGCCCAGTTGTAGATCGACCCGGCCACCGGATAGCGGGCGGCCAGCTCGCAGAAGCACAGCGCCACCATCAACTGCCCGAGGAAGACCATCGGCCAGGACCACCAGTACGCCGGACCGCCGTGCGCGACACCGAAGTAGAACAGCTGGAAGGTGCCGGTGAGGATCGAGATGTAGCTGATGCCGGCCGCGAAGGTGTGGAAGTTGCCCAGCGTGCGCTTGAGTTCCGGCTTGTAGCCGAGCTCGGCGATCGCCTCGTCCTCGTGCGGGTGGCCGGCCGCGGGATCGGCCCCGGACGCAGCGGGACCGGTCACTCGAACCACCTCTGCGGACGCGGTGCGGTATTGCGCCAGACGTGCTTGGCCTCCTGGTACTCGGCCAGCCCCGCGGGCCCCAGTTCCCGCCCGACGCCCGACTGCTTCATCCCGCCCCACTCCGCCTGCGGCACATACGGATGGAAGCCGTTGATCCACACCGTTCCCGCGCGCAACCGGGCGGCGACCCGGTGCGCCCGTTCGCCGTCCTGCGTCCACACCGCGCCGGCCAGCCCGTACACCGTGTCATTCGCGAGCGAGACCGCCTCGTCCTCGTCCCGGAACCGCTCGACGGTCAACACCGGGCCGAAGCTTTCGTCGCGGACGACGGACATGTCGGGGGTGCACTCGTCCAGCACGGTCGGCAGGTAGTAGAAGCCGTTGGACAGCGAGGGATCGTCGGGTGCCGAGCCGCCGCAGAGGAGGACGGCCCCCTCGTCGAGCCCGGCCGCCACATACGCCTCGACCTTCGCGCGGTGTGCGGCCGAGATCAGCGGGCCGGTGCGGGCGTACTCGTCGAACGGTCCGCCGAGCCGGATCCGCTGGGCGCGGGAGACCAGCTCGTCGACGAACGCATCGTGCAGCTCCTCCTGGACGAGCAGCCGGGCGCCGGCCGAGCAGACCTGCCCGGAGTGCAGGAAGACCGCCATCAGGGCATAGTCGACGGCGGTGTCGAAATCGGCGTCGGCGAACACGATGTTGGGGTTCTTGCCGCCCAGCTCCAGCGCGATCTTCTTCACGGTGGGCGCCGCCGCGGCCATGATGCGCCGGCCGGTGACCAGACCGCCGGTGAAGGACACCATGTCCACCCGCGGGTCCTCGGTCAGCACCGCGCCCACGGCCGCTCCGGTGCCCAGCACCAGGTTGGCGGCGCCGTCCGGCACGCCCGCCTCGGCCAGCAGCCGCATGAGATGGAGCGCGGTGTGCGGGGTCAGCTCACTGGGCTTCAGGACGAAGGTGTTGCCCGTGACCAGGCAGGGGGCGACCTTCCAGGCGGTCTGCAGCAGCGGGTAGTTCCACGGGGTGATCAGCGCACAGACCCCGACCGGCTCGTGCCGCACCGTGCTGTCGACCTCCGGGGCGCCGGCGTCCACCACCCGGTCGTTGCCGCCGGCGGCGCCGAGGTTGCCGAAGTAGCGGAAGCACTGGGCGATGTCGTCCATGTCGTAGGCGCTCTCGACCAGCCGCTTGCCGGTGTCCAGCGACTCGGCCCGGGCCAGCGCGCTCTTGTCGCGCTCCAGCAGCTCGGCGATCCGCAGCACCACAGCGGCGCGCTCGGCCGCCGCGGTCCGCGGCCAGGACCCGTCGTCGAAGGCGGTACGGGCGGCGGCGACCGCCGCGGCCGCGTCCTTCGGCCCGCCCTCGTCGACCGTCGCGACCAGCGTGCCGTCCGCGGGGCAGCGGATCTCGCGCAGCTGCCCGTCGGCCGCCGCGGTCCACTGACCGCCGATGAACAGATCCGGCATGGTGCTGCCTCCGGTCTCCGGGCTCGTACGAGGCACCAGCGGCGGGCGCGGCGCCCCGGCCGGCAGCGTCAGGCAGCCGGCTGGCCCGCCGAGCGGACCTCGGTGACGATCACTGCACCGAGAGTAAGGCGGGCGCTGCGCCGCCGCACGGTACGAGCGGCCGGGGGAGAGGGAGGCGAACCAGGGTGGGGCCGACGGAGTGACGGGGCGGACGGACGGGAGAATGGGGGGATGGGCAGCGAGCGTGACCGGGGGCGACGGCGGGCGGCGGAGCCGGGGCCGTACCCCGGGCCGGCGGCGGGCCCGGTGGCGGAGCCGGATCCGGGGGCGGAGCGGGACCCGGTGGTGGAGCCGGGCCCGGACCTGGCGTGTCCGCGCCCGTACCCGGTGCCCGACGCCGCCGCCTATCTGGCCGGCCGCTGGGACGTCGAGCGCACCGTCCACGACCTGCTCACCGGCGCCGAGGGGCACTTCCGCGGCACCGCGGAATTCCGGCCCGACGGGGTGGGGGACGCCCTGCTGCACCATGAGGAAGGGCAGCTGACCTGGGGCGGCACGGTGTCCCCGGCGAGCCGCACGCTGCGGCTGCGGCCCCGCCCGGACGGCACCGCCGCGGTCGAGTTCGCCGACGGCCGGCCCTTCCACGACCTCGACCTCAGAACCGGCCGGTGGACCGCCGTCCACCCCTGTGCCGAGGACCGCTACGAGGGGTGCTTCACCGCCGTCACCGCGGACGCATGGCAGCTGCGGTGGCGGGTCGGCGGTCCGGCGAAGGACCAGCTGCTGTGCTCGGTCCACCGGCGCCAGGGGTGAGCGCGGCGGGGCCGGCGGCCCATGGACACCGAAAGGCGCCCCCGGGGGCAGGAGTTCCCCCGGGGGCGCGGTCTTCGCCCGGCAGCGGCAGGGTCAGGCGGCGGGCAGCTTGCCGTGCCCGAAGAGCTTCCGCTCGTCGTGCAGGGCGAACGGGGTGGTCCGCAGATCGACGAGCTGGATGCCGAAGATCTTCAGTTGCAGCATCAGCTCGGTCTTCAGGTCGTAGCCCGCGCTGAGCGACCACGCCGGGGCCCCGCCACCGTGGGCCGCCGCGGCCCGTCCGGTGAGGTGGACGGAGAGCTCGCCGCCGACGCCGGCGGTGTCGTAGAGGAACACCTGGGCGCGCGCCCCGATGCGGGCCGTCGCCGTGGCCGCGCCCTCGACCCGGGGAGTGGAGCCCTTCGTCCGCTGGTCCGCCGTGTGCAGCGGCTGCCAGCCGTTCGTCCGGTCGTACTTCGCGCCCACGGCGAACGCCCCGGAGGTGCGCTGGTCGGCGTCGAGGACGATGCGGCCGCCCGCGGTGAAGCGGTAGGTGAAGGTGACCTCGGTGCTCACCACGACCGGAACCGGGCCCACCCAGAAGACGTGCCGGCCGGTGACCGCCGCCAGCGGCACCGCGACCTGCCCGGTGTCGGCGGTCCCGCGGACCTTGCCGTGCACCTGCCAGCCATAGGCGTAGGACCCGCCGAGGCCGACGGCCGCTCGCTGCGGCAGCAGGTTCAGCCCGCCGCGCTTCTCGTACTGGAAGATCAGCTCGGGCCGGAACTTCACCTCACCGGACAGCCGGGCCGGGGACCTGTCGGTGGCCTGCACGTCCTTGGGCAGCGGCACGTTGACGCCCAGCCGCAGGGTGGTCAGTGCCTTCGCCGCGCCGGGCGGCAGCGTGTCGCCGGAGGCGGCGCCGGCCGTGCCCGCGGCGGGGTGGGCGAGCGGTGCGCGCGTCCCCGGCGCGTGCGACGAGGCGCCGGCCGAGGGGCTGGCGGAGGTACTGGGCGAGGCGTCCGGGCTGCCGCCGGCGGGCGTACCCGGCTCGCCGGACGGCGTGGACGAGGCGCCCCCGCCCTCGCCGGTGCCCGGCTTCTGCACGGCGACGCCGGACGACAGCGGCTTGACGGTCAGCTCATTGGCCCGCAACGCCGTGCGCTGGTCCACCTTCTGATTGCCGAGCAGCTCGGAGAGCGTCGCGGGGGCGGTGGTCACCCGGACCTCACCGTCACGGGAGCCGGTGACCTTGCCCACCTTGAACAGCGCGCCCGACGGGGCGTGCCGGTTCGGTGCGGCGGCGATGACATCACCGGTGCGCACGGTCTTGCCGGCGGACGGCTTGAGCACCGCCCGTTTGCCGTGCGCGTCGTACGACGAGAGCCGCACCGCGACCGAACGGTGGGGACCGGTGGGTGCGTTGGACGGCCCGGCGGCCACGGCGCCGCCCTCGGGGCCGGACACTCCCGCGGTGCCGTCCGGCGCGGAGGCCGGGCCCGGGGACCCGGCGGCGCGTATCGCGGCCGGGGACGAGCCGGAGTCGTCGGAGTGCGACAGGAGCGCATGGGTGCCGAGGGCGGCGGGGACGAGTACGCCGACCGCGGCGGCGGGCACCGCGATCCGGCGCCAGGAAACAGCCATGGAATTCCTTGGGGTGCGGGGGGTGACAAGGAGCCACTACGGAGCCGCGTGCCGAACGCCGGAACGATCCGGATGACGGGGGAAAAGTCATCCAACATCGAACATCTGTAGGGGTTCGGGCGGCTTCCTCGTAGCATGGCGACGAATGATCGCTTTCGCCATGGGGAAAGACACCGAGTCGGGAGGGGACGCGTGGAGACATCCACAAAGGTGGCGGAGGCCGTCGCCGCGCTGCACACCGCCATCGACGCACTCACCGACGAGGTCGTCGACGGACTCCGGGCCCAACTCCCCTCCTACGCCGCGGTGTCACAGGGCCAGCTCCGGCCACGGGTGATGGCGTCCCTGCGCAACAGCCTGTCGCTGGTGCAGCGCTGGTCCGAGGAACGGCGGAGCCCGCAGGGAGCCGCGCCCGGCACAGGCGGCGGCTACGGCATCCCGGAGACCCATCTCGACGAGATCACGGCGCTGGCCCGCGCGCTGCCGGTCGAGGACATCATCTCGGCCTACCGGATCGGCACGGACGTCGTATGGCGGCGGTTCGGCGAGGAGATGGCGGCCCGGCGCGGCACCGCCGAGGACCTGCTGCCGATCGCCGAGACCCTGCGCGCCTGGGTCGACGCCAACACGCTGCGCATCGTCCGCAGCTGTCGCGTCGGGATCCAGCAGGACGCACGGACGGACCGCCGACGCGCGGCGCTGGTCCGTGCCCTGCTGCTCGGTCAGGCACGGTGGGACGACTCCCTGTCCGGAGACGGGGCGGGCGCCGTCGGGCCCGGCGACGGGGAGCTGACGGACGACTCGTACGACCGCAGCGCGCTCCGTCTCCCCTTCCGCGCGTGCCTGCCCGAGGCCGCCGCGTCCGAGGCCGTCCTGCCCGAGGCCGTCCCGTCCGGCGGTCCGGAGGCCGCCCCCGCAGAGCACCCCCCGGGACACCCCGGGCCGGGCGACCGTGCCTTCCACCGGATCGTGGCCGCGCTGCGCCCCTGGCTCGCGCTGGACACGGCGGGCCGGCCCCTGGTCACGACCGTGGACGGCGAGGTGGCCGGGTTGCTGGCCGGGCGCCCGGCCGGGCTGTGCCGCAGCCTGGTCCTGGGCCTGGGCGCCCCGGTCACCCCCTCCGGAATCGCCGCGGAATTCACCCGGGCCACCCAGGCACTGCGGGCCGCCGTCGGATTCGGGCTCGTCGGTGCGTTCACCCGTGAGGAACTGGGGCTGCGGGCCACGGTCGTGGCGCTCCCCGCCGTGGGGGAGGGGCTGGTGCGGCAGCGCCTGGCGCCGCTGGCCGAACGCGGCGAGGACGGCGCCCAGCTGGAGGAGGCGGCCGCCGCCTATCTGCGGCAGGGACTGCGTCTGGACGCCGCCGCGCGGACCCTGTACGTCCACCCCAACACCCTGCGCAACCGGCTCCGGCGCTTCGAGGAGATCACCGGAACCAGCCTGCGGGACCCGGCCGATCTGGCGGAGATCTGGTGGGCGCTGGCGCACCGGCGCCTGCACGGCCCGGCGGGCTGAGGCGGACGCCCGTGCCGCCGGGGCTCAGGCCTTCACCGCCCGCAGCGCGTACAGCAACGGAATGATCGGCTCCGAGGGGGGCAGCCGCCACCAGCCGTTCTCGGCCGGCACCATGGCGTCGAACCGCTTCCAGGGCAGCAGCTCGGTCTCCCGGACCAGCTGGACGGTCATCCCCGCACCGATCACCGCGGAGATGACCTCCCCGAGGCCGTGCCGCCACTCATAGCTCGTCGTGGCGCCCTGCACCGGCGGACCGTCGGTGTAGGTGCAGGGGGTGTCGCTCCTGAGCGGGCCGCGGCCGCCCAAGTAGTCGTGATGCAGCCTGAGTTGCTGACGCTCCGGGCTCGGCGTCGGCCCCAGGGCGTCCAGCAGGGGATGGAACTCGACCAGATAGAACGTCCCGCCGGGCCGGAGCAGTGAGCTGACGACCTGCGCCCAGGCCGTCAGGTCCGGCAGATAGCACAGCGCCCCCTTGCCGGTGTAGACCACGTCGAACCGCCGCCCGCCGAGCGCCTCCACGGCCCGGTGCACATCGGACCGGACGAACTCCACGGCCCGGCCGGCCTCCGCGGCGAGCCGCCGCGCCTGGGCCACGGCCGCGGCGGAGAAGTCCAGCCCCACCGTGTGCGCCGCGCCCCGCTCGGCGAACGCCGCGGTCTCGGTGCCCAGATGGCACTGCAGATGCAGCACCTCCCGCCCCGCGAGATCCCCCAGATCCGTCCACTCGAACGGCGCGAACCAGTCCTCGGCGCTCCGTGAACCGTCCAGCCCGTAGAACTCGCTGGCCACATGGACCGGGGTGCGCGCGTCCCAGTTCGCCTGGTTGGCCAGGACCATCTCCTCGGCGGTGGGCAGGGCCCCCGGGAGCGGCGCCGGCTCGCTCTTCTCTGTGGTCATCCGTCTCTCCTACCCGCGGGGCGGGGAAGTCCACTCCCCGCGGGCCGGAGAAGCACGCCCACCAGGCGGGCGCGGCACGGTCGCAGGGCTCCTACGGCGTCCCGGACGGCGTCGTCCACACCTCCCCGTCGAGCACATTGCGCATCCCCACCCACACCATGTTCATCAGCCGCAGGGTGATCCGCTCCGGGGGTTCGCCGGGGTGCAGCGCCATCCAGTCGGTGAGCGAGTCCGCCGCTCCGACCAGGGTGTACGCCACGAACTCGGCGTCGTCCTCGGGACAGGCGGGTCCGTCGCTCCCCGCGATGTCGGCCCGTACCAGCCCGGTGACCTCGGCCAGCAGCTCCCGCCGCGACCGGGCCAGCTCCGCGGTGATCGCCGGGCTCGGCTCCGAGGACTGGCGGTGCAGCACCACCCAGCTGTCGCGGTGTTCGGTGACGAAGGTGAAGAACGCCAGCAGTCCGGCCCGCAGTCGCAGCTCGGGGGAGTGCGCGGGGCCCGCGGCGGCCCGGAACGCGGTCAGCAGGCGTTCGGCCTCGCGTCGCAGACAGGCGAGGAACAGCCCCTCCTTGGAATCCAGGTAGAGATAGACCATCGGCTTGGAAATTCCGGCGAGTTCGGCGATCTCGTCCACTGACGCGGCGTGATAGCCGCGCCGGGCGAAGATCCGGATCGCCGCGTCGATGATCTGCTGCTCCCGGACCGGCCGGGGGACGCGTTGCCTGCGTATGTCGCTCATTTGCGTCAGCCTACCCCCACCTTACTGGCGAGTAAGTTTACGTAAAAGTACGTCTGTGGGGCGCGGGGGAGGGTCTCCGCCGTGATCGTCGGCAGGTGTAAAGCGTGCCGAGGGTGGTAGGCGAGTCTCCGTAACGCCCCGCTCCGCAAAGGCTGTTGATCGGGTGGCGGCCGAGGCGGAGCCGCATGTGGCACGAGCCGGGATTGCTCCTCGGCCGGGCCGTGTCACACGGGGCGGAGCCCGGCGCTGGGTGTCGCCGGGGGAAGTGAGAGCGGGCCGCCGCCGATGAGTGGCGAGGCGGCGGCCCGCACCCGGCCCCCGGCAGGCCGCTGACCCGGGATCGAGAACTCTCAACTGTCAGTGGTCCCCGGTAGGTTCAGGGTCATGGCGACACCAGCTCAGACCGCGGAGGGGGCCGGGCATGCCCGGTACACCTTTCGCTGTCGTCTGTCACGTACGGCCCGGGGCGCACTGCACGCTGAGTCGGACCGGTGCCGCTGGCTTTGGAATGAGTGTGTGGCCCGGTCGAAGAAGGCTCATCGCGATGGCGAGAAGTGCGGACCGGCCCGCCTGGACAAGATGCTGACCGAGGCTCGCGCTCGCATGCCATGGCTGGCCGAGGGCGCTTCGGTTCCTCAGCAGCAGCTCATCCGCGACGTTGCCAAGTCCCGCGCGAAAGCCCTCAAGGACATCAAGGCCCGGCTCCCGGTGCGTCAGCGGGCCGGGATGCCTCGGTGGAAGAAGAAGCGCCAGGCGCGGCCGAGCCTGAACTACACCCGCCGCGGTTTCCGGCTCAAGGACGGGCGTCTGCATCTTGCTGGCGGAATCGTACTGAGGCCTGTGTGGTCGCGGGAACTCCCGGCTGAGCCGTCGTCAGTGCGGGTGTATCAGGACAGCACCGGAGCATGGCAGGCGAGCTTCGTGGTGCTCGTTCAGGCCGAGCCGCTGCCCGAAACAGGCCGTGTGATCGGGATCGACTGGGGCGTGAAGGAGACGGCGACCACCACCTCCGACGCTCATGACCTTGCGCATGCCGAGCACGGAAGGAAGGCCCGGGCGAAGCTGAGCCGGTACGACCGGATGATGGCCCGGCGCAGGCCGGCGAAGGGACAGGTTGCCTCGAAGGGCTACCGCGAAGCGAAGAAGCTGCGCGCAAAGGCCCACAGGAAGGTTGCCCGTCAGCGCGAGGACACCGGCCGCAAGTGGGCCAAGAAGGTCGTTCGCGACCACGACCAGATCGCGGTGGAGGATTTCCGGCCCAGGTTCCTTGCCAAGACCACCATGGCGCGTAAGGCCGCGGACGCGGCGATCGGCGCCACGAAGCGGGCCCTGGTCGAGATGGGCCGCAAGCACGGGCGCGGGGTACATCTGGTGCACCCCGCGCACACCACGATGGAGTGCGCAGACTGCGGAGCGAGAACCAAGCACGCGCTGCCCCTCTCGGAACGAACGTACACCTGCACCGCGTGCCGAACCGTGCGACCACGGGACAAGAACTCCGCGCGCGTGATGCTGGTCCGGGCTGGTCTCAACCCGGTTGATGTTGAGGGTGTAAGTCCTCCCGGGCCGCCGGCCCGGGAGGCGGCCTGAGTCAGGAATCCCCTTCCTGAGCTCGCGAAGGGGGGAGGAGTCAATTGTCTGCAACAGCCCTGTCCGATGGGTATGTTGGGGGCTGCGCGGCGTGGTCGTACGCACACGGAACGATCGTGACCGCCCCCTGGCTGAATGCTGCCGAAGCGACGGGAAAGCGTGGAATGAGCCAAGAAGCACGACCGCAGTCCAGCGTCGTCGACGTCAGCATCCCGAGCGTGGCCCGGATGTACGACTACTACCTCGGCGGCAAGGACAACTACGCCGTCGACCGCGAGGCCTGCGAAGAGCTGAGCAAGGTCGTTCCGAGCACGCAGGTGCTGGCGATCAACAACCGGCGCTTCCTCCAGCGGGTGGTCCGTTGGCTGGCCCGCGAGCACGGTATCCGGCAGTTCATCGACCACGGATCCGGCCTGCCCACGCAGGACAACGTCCATCAGGTCGCCCAGCAGGTCGACCCGCAGTCCCGCGTGGTGTACGTCGACAACGACCCGATCGTGCTGGCGCACGGCCGCGCGCTGCTGGAGGAGAACGCCAACACCGCCGTCATTCAGGCGGACATGCGGGACACCGACGGCATCATGGGCAGCCCCGAGGTGACGCGACTGATCGACTTCGACCGGCCGGTCGCCGCGCTGTTCGTCTCGGTGCTCCACTGCATACCGGACGCCGACGACCCGGCCGCTCTCATCAAGAGGGTCGCCGACCGGCTGGTGCCGGGCAGCTTCCTGGTGGTGTGCCAGCTGGTCAGCGAGGACGCCGCCACCCGCGACTTCGTCACCGAGTTCATGCGGGTCAGCACCCACGGCCAGTGGGGCCGGGTGCGTCAGGCGCATGAGCTGGCCGGGTTCCTGGAGGGGCTGGAGGTCCTGGAACCGGGGCTGGTGGAGGTCTCCACCTGGATGCCGGACGCGGACATCGGCCCCAAGCAACTCACCCAGGAATGGATCGAGTTCGGCGGCGTCGCGCGCAAGCCGTAGCGGGGCCGCACGGCGAACAGGGGCGGGCCCCGTGGAGGCCCCGCCCCTTTGCCGGTCGGGTTCAGCGCGTCAGCTCTCCTTGAGGAGCCGTTCCAGCATCGCCAGGGATTCCCGCGGCGACTCGGACTGGGCGCTGAGCCGGTCCATCACCGCGAGGTAGTGGTCGACGTCATCGCGCTTGTCCAGATAGAGCGCGCTGGTCAGCTGCTCCAGATAGACGATGTCCGGCAGATCCGGCTCCTGGAACCGCAGGATCGTGATCGGACCACCGGCCGCCGCCAGGCCACCGAGGCTGAACGGCGCGATCTGCACCGTGACGTTCGGCAGCTCGGCCATCTTCAGCAGATGTCTGAGCTGGCCCGCCATCACCTCGGGCCCGCCGAGCGGGCGGCGCAGCGAGGCCTCGTCGATCACGGCCCACACGCGCGGCGCATCCGGGACGGTCAGCAGCTCCTGACGCTGGACGCGCAGCTGCACCCGTCGCTCGATCTCCTCGGCCGAGGCTCGCGGATGGCCGAGCCGGGTCACCGCACGGGCGTAGTCCGCGGTCTGCAACAGGCCCGGCACGAACTGGACTTCGTAGGTGCGGATCACCGAGGCGGCCTCTTCGAGGCCGATGTGCGTCTCGAACCAGCCCGGCAGCACATCGCCGTACTGATGCCACCAGCCGGGAGTGCTGGTCCGGCGGGCCAGTTTGAGGAAGTCCGAGCGGATCGATTCGTCGGTGACGTCGTAGAGCGTCAGCAGATCGGCGACATCCCGCTCCTTGCAGCTCACCCGCCCCAGTTCCAGGCGGCTGATCTTTGCGTGCGAGCCGCGGATGGCGTCCCCGGCGGCCTCGCGGGTGATGCCGGCCCCTTCACGCAGCCGACGAAGCTGTGTGCCCAGCACGATGCGCAGGACGGTCGGGCCGCCCCGCGGGTGTTCGAGGTAGCGGCGCAGAGACGGATCGCCGCTCGGCTGCGCGGCAGTCATGCCGAAACCTCGCTTCGCTCGCGGCGCTCGCTCATGCTGACTCCCCTGGGTGGTCGGGCGAACGCCCAGTGTCCCATCGCCCCCAGCCCTCGTACAGCGGGGGCGGGTATTCGGCCGACATATGCGTCAGTCGCGGCCGATGAGATCGTCGAAGTCGCCGTCCTTGGCGCCCTGGACGAAGGCCGTCATCTCGTCGCGGGTGTAGATCAGCGCCGGGCCCGAGGCGAAGCGGGAGTTGCGCACCGCGATGCCGCCGTCGGAAAGAACCGCCACTTCAACGCAGTTGCCGCTGGGGTTGCTGCGCCGGCTCTTGCGCCAGACGGCCCCCTCGATGCTGGTCGCCCGTATGCCGTTGGTCACCGGCTCCATCACAGATGCTCCCTTGCTGGAGGACGCTCCTCCTACCGATTCCGGGCCTGCGCTCACCTTGGCGTGAACGCGTCCCTGTGCGGCCGTACTTACCGATGTAATTGCAGATGCACTTGCATCGATGGACGGCTGACGAGGATATTAGCCCTCGGAGGAAGTCCGGCCCAGTCCCGAAATCCCCCTCGCGGAGATGTTGATGACCACTCATCCGGCAGAGACCGTGCACCACGCCCTCCGGGACGAAGCGTGTGACGACGCCTGGTGGATGCCCGCCCCGGACGACTTCGCCGCGTGCGCCCTGGGCGGCTCCGCCCGCACCGTGGCGGAGGCCCGCCGGTTCACCCGGGTGACGCTCGAAGGCTGGGAACTGTGTGCCGGCGTCGCCGAGGACGCGGCGCTGGTCGTGTCCGAACTCGTCAGCAATGCGCTGCGCTACGGCGCCCGGGCCGCGGGGGAGTCCGGGCGCCGTGAGGCCTTGGCACCTTTGTGCCAGGCCTGGCTCGCCCTGACTCGGCAGGGTGCCACGGTGTTGTGTGCGGTCTCGGACGCGGGCGCCGGTGCGCCCGTCGTCCGGCCCCACGACACCCTTGCCGAGTCAGGGCGCGGTCTGCAGATCGTCGACCAGCTCAGCGACGCCTGGGGCTGGACGCCACCGGACCGGTCCGGGAAGACGGTCTGGGCGACGGTGTCGGAGCGCGGCTGAGGCAGCCTCCCACCGCTACGACGCGGCCCCGCCCCGTGATCGAGGCGGGGCCGCGCGGGTGTGGTGCGGGCGGTCGCTCAAGTCGGCGGCGGAGCGTCCCCGAGGCCGAACGCCGTCAGTAGCCGCTCGGCCGCCAGCGTCGCGGTGAGCTCGCCGTCGCGCACCGCGCGTTCGACCTCGGGGCCCAGCCGGCGCACCTCCGGGTGCTCCTGGAGCCGGTCGATCATCCGCTCCCGGACCATCGACCACGTCCAGTCGACCTGCTGGGTGCGGCGCCGTTCGGCCAGCGCCCCGGTCGAATCCAGCAGGACGCGATGCTGCTCGACCCGCTCCCAGAGCGCCTTCAGGCCGGTGCCCTCGCGGGCGCTGCAGGTCAGGACGGGCGGTGTCCAGGCGGCTTCCGCGGGCTGCAACAGCCGTAGCGCACCGGCCAGTTCACGGGCCGCGGACCGGGCGTCCCGCTCGTGCGGCCCGTCGGCCTTGTTGACGGAGACCAGATCGGCCAGCTCCAGTACGCCCTTCTTGATGCCCTGGAGCTGGTCGCCGGTGCGCGCCAGGGTCAGCAGCAGGAAGGTGTCGACCATGTTCGCGACGGTGGTCTCGGACTGGCCGACGCCGACCGTCTCCACCAGGACGACGTCGTAGCCCGCCGCCTCCATCACCACGATGGACTCGCGGGTGGCCCGGGCCACTCCGCCCAGTGTGCCGGACGTGGGGGAGGGCCGGACGAACGCCGCCGGGTCGGTCGCCAGCCGCTCCATCCGGGTCTTGTCGCCCAGGATGGAGCCGCCGGTACGGCTGGAGGACGGGTCCACGGCCAGCACCGCCACCCGGTGGCCCATCCCCGTCAGCAGGGTGCCGAGGGCGTCGATGAAGGTCGACTTGCCGACGCCCGGCACTCCGCTGATGCCCACTCTGCGGGCCGCACCGGAGTACGGCAGCAGCTCGATCAGCAGCCGCTGGGCGGCCGCCCGGTGGTCGGGGCGGGTGGACTCGACCAGGGTGACGGCGCGGGCGATCCAGGCCCTGGACCCCGCGCGGACCCCCTCGGCGTACCGTTCGACATCGATCCTCGCCGGCATGTCCCCCCGCTCACAGCTCGTGGCCGAGGACCGCTGCCAGGTCCCGCACCAGATCGTGGGCGGCCTCCGGAATCACCGTGCCGGGCAGGAAGACCGCGGCGGCGCCCATGTCGCGCAGCGGCTGCACGTCCTGCGGCGGGATCACGCCGCCCACCACGATGGTGATGTCCTCCCGGTCCTCCGCGGCCAGTGCCTCGCGCAGCGCGGGCACCAGCGTGAGATGGCCGGCCGCCAGGGAGGAGACGCCGACGATATGGACGTCCGCCTCCACGGCCTGGCGGGCCACCTCGGCCGGGGTCTGGAAGAGGGGACCGACATCGACGTCGAAGCCCAGGTCGGCAAAGGCCGTGGCGATCACCTTCTGGCCGCGGTCATGGCCGTCCTGGCCCATCTTGGCCACCAGGATGCGCGGCCGGCGGCCCTCGGCGCGCTCGAATTCGGCCACCAGCGACCGGGTGCGCTCGACACCGGAGGAGGGGCCCGCTTCGTCTCGGTACACACCGGAGATCGTACGGATCTGGCCGGAGTGCCGCCCGTAGACCGACTCCAGTGCGTCCGAGATCTCACCGACGGTCGCCATGGCGCGGGCCGCGTCCACCGCCAGCGCCAGGAGATTGCCCTCCAGCCCCTCGCCGGGACCGGACTTCGCCGCCGCGGTGAGCGCCCGCAGCGCCTTCTGGCAGGCCTGCTCGTCGCGCTCGGCACGCAGCCGCTTGAGCTTCTCGATCTGCTGGGCCCGCACCGAGGAGTTGTCGACCTTGAGGACCTCGATCTCCTCGTCGGTCTCCACCCGGTACTTGTTGACGCCGATCAGCGCCTGCCGCCCGGAGTCGATCCGCGCCTGGGTCCGGGCCGCGGCCTCTTCCACCCGCAGCTTCGGGATGCCCGCGTCGATGGCCTTGGCCATCCCGCCGGCTTCCTCGACCTCCTCGATGTGCTGCCAGGCGCGCCGGGCCAGATCGTGGGTGAGCTTCTCGACGTAGGCGCTGCCGCCCCACGGGTCGATGACCCGGCAGGTGCCCGACTCCTGCTGAAGGAACAGCTGGGTGTTGCGGGCGATCCGGGCGGAGAAGTCGGTGGGCAGTGCCAGCGCCTCGTCCAGGGCATTGGTGTGCAGGGACTGGGTGTGGCCCTGGGTGGCGGCCATCGCCTCCACGCAGGTGCGGGTGACGTTGTTGAACACGTCCTGCGCGGTCAGCGACCAGCCCGAGGTCTGCGAATGGGTGCGCAGGGAGAGGGACTTGGGGTTCTTCGGGTCGAAGCGCTGTACCAGGCGCGCCCACAGCAGCCGGGCCGCGCGGAGCTTGGCGATCTCCATGAAGAAGTTCATGCCGATCGCCCAGAAGAAGGAGAGGCGCGGGGCGAAGGAGTCCACGTCCATCCCGGCCGCCAGGCCCGCGCGCAGGTACTCGACACCGTCGGCCAGCGTGTACGCCAGCTCCAGGTCGGCCGTCGCACCCGCCTCCTGGATGTGATAGCCGGAGATCGAGATGGAGTTGTAGCGCGGCATCTTCTGCGAGGTGTACGCGAAGATGTCGGAGATGATCCGCATCGAGGGCTGCGGCGGATAGATGTAGGTGTTGCGGACCATGAACTCCTTGAGGATGTCGTTCTGAATGGTCCCGGCCAGCTTCTCGGGCGGTACGCCCTGTTCCTCGGCCGCCACGATGTACAGCGCCAGCACGGGCAGCACCGCGCCGTTCATCGTCATCGACACGGTCATCTTGTCCAGCGGGATGCCCTCGAAGAGCTGCCGCATGTCGTAGATCGAGTCGATCGCGACGCCCGCCATCCCGACGTCACCGGTGACCCGCGGGTGATCGCTGTCGTAACCGCGGTGCGTCGGCAGGTCGAAGGCGACCGACAGGCCCTTCTGGCCGGCCGCGAGGTTGCGGCGGTAGAAGGCGTTGGACTCCTCGGCGGTGGAGAAGCCGGCGTACTGCCGGATGGTCCAGGGCTGGTTGACGTACATCGTCGGGTACGGGCCGCGCAGATACGGCGTGATCCCCGGATACGTCCCCAGGAAGTCCAGTCCGTCGAGGTCCGCCTCCGTGTAGAGCGGCTTGACGTCGATGCCCTCCGGCGTCTCCCACGTCAGGTCCGCCACGCCCTTGCCGGTGGCCTGCTCGACGGCCTCGGTCCACCGCGCGCCGTCGCCCGCGCCGTGCGCCGCGTCCGGTTCGCCCAGCTCGACCGTGCTGAAGTCGGGGATGGCGCCGGCCTGTTGCGTCGTCTCTGTCATCACGCCACCTCCATGACATCAAGGGCCGAGGACAGCACCTCGACCGCGTCGCAGCCGGCGAAGACGAAGGAGTCCACACCGGCCGCGGTGAATTCTTCGCGGCGCTCGCCCGGCTTGCCGGCCAGATGCACGCGCACCGCACCCGCCGACTTCAGCGCGGCCGCCACGGCCGTCGCCTGCTCGCCGTACACCGCGTCGCTCGCACACAGACAGGCGGTCCGCGCGCCGCTGCGGGCGAACGCCTCGGCCACCGACTCCGCATCCACCGGCCCGTCTTCCTGTACCGTCTCGATGCCGCCCGCCTGGAACAGATTGGCTGCGAAGGACAGCCGCGCGGTGTGTGCCGCCACCGGGCCCAGCGCGGCCAGAAAGACCTTCGGGCGGGCGCCGCTCGCCGCGAGGTGGGCGTCGGAACGCGACCGCAGCCGCTCGTACGCGTCGTCCCGGCGCACCCGCGGCAGCCCGCCGCCGATCGGCGCGGGCGCCGGCTCGCGGTGCACCGGGGGCTCGGCGAGATGGGGGAACTCGCTGACGCCGGTGATCGGTTCACGCCGGCGGGCGAGGTCGTCTGTGCGGCGCTGCCAGGTCTCGGCCAGCCTGCCGGCGATCATCCCGGAGCGCAGCGCCGCCGCCTGGCCGCCCGCGCCCTCGATCTCCTGGAACCACGCCCAGGCGGCGCGGGCCAGCTCGTCGGTGAGGCTCTCCACGTACCAGGAGCCGCCCGCCGGGTCGATGACCTTCGACAGGTGCGACTCCTCCAGCAGCACGGACTGGGTGTTCCGGGCGATCCGCCGGGCGAACGCGTCGGGCAGGCCCAGCGCGGCGTCGAACGGCAGCACCGTCACCGCCTCCGCGCCGCCCACCCCGGCGGACAGCCCGGCGACCGTGGTGCGCAGCATGTTCACCCAGGGGTCACGACGGGTCATCATCACCGTGGAGGTGACGGCGTGCTGGCGCTGCGCGGCCGCGGCGGGCGAGGCCCCGCACACCTCGGCGACCCGCGCCCACAGCCGGCGGGCCGCGCGCAGCTTGGCGATGGTCAGGAACTGGTCCGCGGTGGCGGCATAGCGGAACTCCAGCTGCCGGCAGGCGTCGTCGATGCCGAGCCCGGCTCCCGTCAACTGCCGCAGATAGCCGACGCCGGTGGCCAGTGAGGTGCCCAGTTCCTCGGCGGCCGAGCCACCCGCCTCGTGGTACGGCAGCGCGTCGACGGCCAGCGCCCGCAGGCCCGGAGCCTCAGCTGCGCAGCGCCCGGCCAGCCGGGCGGCGGACTCCAGCTGGAGGCGCAGCTTGGCGTCGTCACCGGTGCGGGCCAGCAGTCCGAGCGGGTCGGCGCCCAGGCAGCCGGCAGCCTCGCCGAGCGGTGCGCCGGACGCGGTGTACAGCCGCAGCAACTCCTCGGCGGCCGCCGCGAAATCGGCACCCGCGTCCAGCACCACCGCGGCCAGGTCCAGATAGACGCCCTGCAGCGCCTGCTCCAGGCCGGACACCGGCACCCCGCCGTCCCCGACGGTCAGCCAGACCGAGGTGACACCGTTCTCCAGGTCGGCCAGGACCGACGCATTGGCCTGCCGCGGATCGGTGTGGACATGGCGCTGGCGTACGTCCCACCCGGCCACGGTGCTGCCCTCGGGCCGGCCGGCCCGTACGAACGGCGGGAAGCCCGGGTGGCCCGGGGCGGCCGCACCGTCCTCGGCGGTGTAGAGCGGGCGGATGCGGATGCCGTCCTGGAGGTCGGTGGCGAGCGCATCCTCGGCGGCGGCGCCGGACGCCTCGGTGACGCCCGATTTGCGCAGCACACCTTCGACGAGGCGCTGCCACTGCTCTCGGTCGGCATCCGGGAAGGCGGCGGCCAGGGGGAGTTCGGGGGACTCGGCGGTCATGGCAGCAGGCTAGGCGAACGACCGTTAGCTGGAGCAGGGTCTCCGGCTGTGACGTTGCCCTCGTTGACCATTAGTCGTTCACCCTGTTTTTGCGCGAGAACGGGCAGGTGGGACGGGTCGCCCGTATCGTGCCCCGTCGTGCTTTCCGGTACCGGACGCGCCTGCCCCGGCGCATGCGCCCGGTTCACTACCGTGGGCGCGGCACCCCCTGAGGAGCAGGGGCTCCTCCCGAGGAGCGCGATGTTCCAGGCGCCGCCGATCCGCACCGCAACCGTCGCCGGAGCGCTACTGCTCACCGCCGGGCTCGCGTGGCTGCCGGCGCGGGACGCCGCCCTGGGCCCCCGCCCGCACTGCACCGGACGCCGGCTCGCCTCCTGGCCCCCCGATGTCCGGCATACCGCAGATTTCGCCCGTTACGGAAATGACAGCAGTCGGCTGGACGACCCTGGACCGGCGGGCCGGACGCGCCGTGACGACGGCCCGGACGCGCCGTGACGTCGGCCCGGTCGCGCCGTGACGTCGGCCCGGATGCGTCGTGACGACGGCCCGGCTCGGCGTGCGCCGGCCGCCGGAGCCCTCGGCTGCCGGGGCCTCACCTCCCGTGTTCCCGGCGCCAGATGAGGGCGGCCTCGTCGATGTCGAACGGGACGAGGTTCAGCGGCGGGCCGTCGAGGGGCGCCCGGAGCGCCGCGCGGATCCGCTCGTTGATCTCGGACAGGATGCGGCGCAGTGCCGCCTCGCTGGGCGCCGCGGCCGCGGCCTTCCGGGCGTCCTCGGCCTCCTTGCGCAGCACCAGGCTCGGCGGCAGACAGGAGAGGTGCTCGCGGCTCATCTTCTCCTTGATCCACCACATCTCGTCGTACGGCCGGTCGAGGTGGGGCAGGGGCTTGCCGGCCCCCGTGAGCCCGTCGAAGGCGCCGCGCTCTGCCGCCTCGCGGATCTGCCGGTCGACCCAGGTCTCGAAGCTGACACCAGGGGGTTTGCGCTCGGTCATGGTCTGCGTCTCCCGAGGATTCCGGCGCCGGCCGGTCCGCTCCGTCCGGCGTGCGGGGAAGGCGGATGCCTGTCTTCACCGTAACGCGGTGCCACCGCCGTACGGGCGGGCACGGCTCTTGCGTGCCGGACGGGTCCGGCGGGCGGTGCGCGGCGGTTCAGCCCGCCGGGCCCGAGGTCCCGCCCGCCGGGCCGGTGCCGCTCGCGTCGGGGCCGGACTGCTGGGTGCCGGACGGGCTCGGCTCTTGAGTGCCGGACGGGCCCGTGTCCTGGGTGCCGGACGGGCTCGGCTCGACGACCGGGGAGGCGTTGTTGCCGCCGCAGACCAGGGGGCCGACGTGGACGGACGTGCTGGCGAGGGTCACCGGCACCCGGTCGGGCGGCTTGTTCCCGGGCACCCGGGCATTGGCCGCGGTGCACACCAGCTGGTTGAGCGAGGCGGAGTCCAGCAGCTTGACGTCCATCGGCAGGTTGATCACCACGCTGCCGTCGTGGGCGTCGGCGGTCAGCCGCCCGGGGAACTTCAGCATGCTGGACAGACCGCGCATCCGCTCGGCGTGATTCGGCCCCATCCGCAGCAGATCGATGGCCTGCTGCGGATCGGCCGGTGACTTCGCCGGCCGGGTCGCGGAGCGCAGCCCGTTGGGGCCGTAGAAGAACAGCAGGACATCGGCCTCGGGCTGGCCCGGCGACTTCACGCCGGAGGCGGGCTCGCCGGCGTCGATGACATCGGTGGGCGCGATACCGCAGCCGGCCAGCGCACTGCCCAGGACACCGGCGAGCGCGACCCCCGGCAGGTACCACCGGGCACGCAGCGCACGCAGGACGTTCCGGACGGACGGGGTGTTCATACGTGGTGCACCTTCCCGGCCGCGGGACGTGCGCCGTCCCGGTCGTCGTCCACGGCCGGCTCCGCGGCCGCCCATTCCTCGTCCGGCGGACCGGACCCTTCCTCGTCGGCCGTCCCGCCCGCCTCCTCCTGGCGCAGCGGCAGCTCTACGGTGAACACCGCACCACCCTCGGGGGAGTTGGCGGCGTGCAGGGTGCCGCCGTGCAGCCGGATGTTCTCCTGGGCGATGGCCAGCCCCAGGCCGCTGCCCTCCGAGCGGGCGCGGGCGGAGTCCGCCTTGTAGAAGCGGTCGAAGACATGCGGCAGCACCTCGGGGTCGATGCCGGGGCCGCTGTCGGATATCTCGATCCGCAGCCGGTCTGCGCCCGGCTGCGGGGCGTGCAGCAGCACCCGGACCGGCTCACCGCCGTGCCGCAGGGCGTTGCCGACCAGATTGGCGACCACCACATCGAGCCGCCGAGGATCGAGCCGGGCCCGTACGTCCGCCGGCAGCTCCGCGGTCACCCGCTGCTGCCAGGCCCTGGCCTGCAGCGTCTTGCGGATCGCCTCGGCCACGTCCACCTCGTCCAGATGGAGTGCCGCGGCCCCCGCGTCGAACCGTGACACCTCCATCAGGTCCTCCACCATCCGTGCCAGCTTCCCGGTCTCCTGGCTGATCAGCCGGACCGCGGAGGCGGTGTCGGGGTCGAGGGACTCGGCGTCCTCGTCGAGGACATCGGTCACGGCGGTCATCGCCGCCAGCGGTGTCCGCAGCTCGTGCGAGACATCGGCCGCGAACCGCCGGGAGTTGGACTCCAGACGGCGCAGCTCGGCCATGCTCTCCTCCAGCCGGGCCGCCATGTCGTTGAACGTCCGGGACAGCTCGGCGAGTTCGTCGGCGCCCTTGACCTCCAGGCGGGTGTCCAGCTTGCCCTCGGCGATCCGCCCGGCGGCCTGCCGCAGGCCGCGGACCGGCCGCAGCACCCCGCGCGCGGCGAGCAGCGCCAGGACCACGGTCAGTACCAGCACCGGCACCACGCCCCGCTGCGCGGCGCTCACCAGCGCCTCGACGTTGGACTCCTCAGCGCTCAGCGGCAGTTGGGCGTAGACGGACAGCGCGGACGCCCGGCCGTCGGACTGCCGTACCGGCATCCCGATCAGCAGCCGGGGAGCCCCGCGGCGGCTCACCCGCTGGAAGGCCGGCACATGCCGCTTCTCCACGGACTCCTTGAGACCGGTCGGTACCGTGAAGCCGCCCTGCAGACTGGCTTCGGTGTCGCGCACGCCGCGGTAGTGCACCGAGATGTCCCAGTCCCGTGACGTGCCCGAGCGCTCCAGCTGGAGCCGGAAGTAGTCCAGGTCGGCCGCGGACGGCGGGACCGGCAGCTCGGGGGCGAGCGAATTGACCTGCGCCCGCAGATCGTTGACGGCTGTGTCCTGGGAGCGCTGGAGGATGGCGTTACGGGCCTCCTGGTAGGTCAGCAGCGCGGTGGTCAGCGCACTGAGGACGGCCACCACCAGAAAGCCGACGACGAGGCGGGCCCGCAGACCCCGCAGCAGCGTGCCGGTCGGTACCCGGCTGCCCGTGCGCTTCACAGCGGACCGAAGCGGTAACCGAAGCCGCGCACGGTCTGGACGTAACGCGGGCTGCGCGGGGTGTCCTCTATTTTCGTCCGCAGCCGCATGACACAGGCGTCCACCAGCCGCGCGTCGCCGTGGTAGCTGTGCTCCCACACCTGCTCCAGCAACTGCTGGCGACTGAAGACCTGGCCCGGGGTGGCGGACAGGAACAGCAGCAGCTTCATCTCCGAGGGGGCCAGCGGCAGATCCTTGCCGGCCTTGCCCACGACCAGACCGGCCCGGTCTATGGCCAGCTCGCCATAGGTCTCGACCGGGGCGGGGCCCGGATCGGCGGCGGCCGGCGCGTCGTCGGCGGGAAGTGCGGTACGGCGCAGCACCGCACGGATGCGTGCTTCGAGGACCTCACCGCGGGCCGGCTTGACGATGTAGTCGTCGGCCCCTGCCTCCAGTCCGAGCACCACGTCCAGATCGTCGCCCCGCGCGGTGAGCATGATGATCGGCAGCTGCCGCTCGGCCCGGATCAGCCGGCAGACCTGGAAGCCGTCCTTGCCGGGGAGCATCAGGTCCAGCAGCACGATGTCCGGACGGAAGACCGGCAGCACGTCGAGGCCTTCCTCGCCGCTGGCCGCGGCCGCCACTTCGTGGCCCCGCCGCCGTAGCGCGAGGGACACCCCGTCCCGTACGGCGGAGTCGTCCTCGATGAGAAGTACACGTGGCATGAGTCCAGTATCAATAAGTTTCATGATGGATCCGTAACAGGAGCAGCCTCCCCGGCCCCCGGCGCATCTGACGTAGTGCGAGGCGGCGTGCACAGCATCCGCCGCCGCTACGGACACGCGCACGGTGAGTGAGAGAACGGGATCGGACATGGCGAGGCGCTTCGGAGTTGAGACCGGCATCATCGGAGTGACCGCGGCGGCGGTGGTATCAGTCGTGGTCGCGGGGGCACTTGCCTTCTCCAATGTCGGAGGCCCCTCCAAGGCGGAGGCGGAGGGCGTCGGCCAGCAGAAGGCGAAGCGGGCGGCGGCCCCGGTCGACTCCTCCATAGCGCACGCCTCGGACCGCCCCGGCCGCAGCCTGAACATCACCATCGACGACGGCCCGGACCCGGTGTGGACCCCGAAGGTGCTCGACGTGCTGAAGCGGTACAACGTCAAAGCGGTCTTCTGCATGATCGGCCCGCAGGCCGAGGCGCACCCGGACCTGGTCAAGAAGGTGGTGGCCGCGGGGCACAAGCTCTGCGACCACACCGTCAGTCACAACACCGGTATGGACAAGAAGCCGGAGAGCTACCAGTCGCAGCAGATACTCGACGCCCAGAAGATGATCGAAAAGGCGGCGGGCGGTACGCAGGTCGAGTACTACCGCGCCCCCGGCGGTGCCTTCACCCCCTACAGCCGCAAGCTGGCCGCGGACCACGGCATGCGCCCGCTGGGCTGGAACGTCGACAGCAAGGACTTCGAGGGCGGCACGGTCGAGAGGATCGAGTCGACCGTGCGCGGTGAACTCCCCAACCGGACGGGCCCGACGGTCCTGTTCCACGACGGCGGCGGCAACCGCTCCCGGACCGTCGACTCCCTGAACCGGCTGCTGCCGTGGATGCAGAGCCAGGGCTACGGCTTCGGCTTTCCCAAGCGCTGAGAGGCAGACAGACGGCAGAGTCAGGCAGGCGGGCAGACAGGCAGGCGCGGCAGCACCGACGACGGATCGGGGCCGGACACCTCAGGGTGCCGGCTCCGGTCCGTCTTTGGTGCCGAGGGGGCCGCCGGTTGCGGTGGAGGGACTGGGCGGAGTCGACGGATGCGGCCGATGCATGGGGGCGTTGGACACGGCCGTTGGACACGGCCGTTGGGCAGGGGCGCTCGACAAGGCCTTTGGGCAGGGCCGTTGGACCCGGGCGTTGGACGGTCCCTGGGCGGAACTCACGTGACCGCAGGTCGTACGCTCCCGTGAGCCCGCCTCCTGGCCCTCGCGGCCCACCCGGCTCCTTCCGGGGCACCGCCTCTCACGTCCCGTGGCGCCGCTGCCTCACGCCGCGCCGAACAGCTCCGCGAGGTCGCGCTCCATGCCGAGGAACGCCGGCTCGCTGCCCGCGGGCACGGCCCGGTAGGAGCGGGCCAGAAACCGTCGGACGTCCGCGGTCTGCAACTGGACCATGGCGATGCCCTCGTCCGAATGGAACTCCATCACCGTCCGGTCCGGACCGGACGGCCGTACCCGCACATCGCCCCGGCCCGCAGGCCTCCGCAGCCCCTCGTCCAGCAGCTCACGGGCGAACGCCCAGTCCACCCCGGTGCCCTCCAGCGAGATCTCCGGCGGGAACAACATCCGCACCGCCAGCGGGTCCGCGGCGTGGTAGTGCAACACTGCGGGCGCGGCGTGGGTGGAGAGAGCGGTGGCGATGAGGCGGACCTGGACGGCTTGGTCGATGACGCGGTGCATCGCGCTGCTCCCTCACGGCTGTCGGATTCACGGGCAAAGGCTCATCCAGTAGGACGGTGTGCCCGCTCCCGTAGTGCACGCGACAGGTGTGTGAGGTATCTCATACGGGTGGCCAATTGACCGCGGTCCGGTTTCGGGGGCTGGGGGCGGGGCGCCGGGGCGCCGGGGCGCCGTCCGGTGAGCGGGCCGCCGCCTGTGTGGATGAACTGTCCCGGTGGGCCAGGGCGGCCAGGACCCGGGCCCGTCCAGCCCTGGCCCACCGGACGCCCCGTCCTGAGGGGCGCCCACCGGACCCTCCTCAGGACGATCGCTGTCCCGGAAGGTGGTACCCCGGCTCCCCGGGGTGCACCAAGAACTCCTCCAGGATCCCCGGGGCCGCCGCCGCGGCGAAACCGGCGGCCTCGGCGGCCGCGAGGTCCGGGATGCGATACCCGTCCTCGCCGGCCGCGACCGCCGCGGTGAGGGCGACGAGGCCGGCCCGGCGGGTGAAGGGCGAGGTCGTGAACGTCCAGGCGGCGATGGCCTCGCGCTGGAGGGCGAGGGTGTCACGGCTGAAGGTGCCCGAGCGGGTGACCAGATACGGGCCGTCCACGCCGTGCCCCAGGTTGCGGTACGCGTCCCGGGCCAGCCACCACACCAGGGCCGTGGTGAGCACCGCGTAGATCCAGGCGCAGTGCAGCAGGACGGGCGTGAACGCCGCACCGGCACCGGCGAGGACGGCGGTGCCGGGCAGCACCGCGAACAGCAGACCACGCACCCGGCGCCGACGCAGGGCAACGCGGGGGTGCGGCGCCAGCGCGACCGGTGCACCGCTGCCGGGGAACGGCGCCCGCAGGGTGCCGCCCGCCACCCGGAGCGCCTCCGTGCGGGGCGCCGGCGGCAGCAGACCGCTGCGCTTGCGGTTCTCCTCCCGGTTGCCCAGACCGCCGGCCACCGCCCGCACCATCGCGCCGCCACCGGCCCGCAGCAGCAGCGGTTCGCGTAGCAGCACCCCGCGCAGCCGGGCCCGTTCGAGGGTGACGGCGCGCGTGGTGAACAGCCCGCGGCGCACCCGCAGCGTGCGGGCGTCGGTCCACTCCAGGCAGTAGTTCCACCAGTTCTCGACGTACAGCACCACGGCGCCGACCGAACCGAGGGCGAGGACGGCCAGCAGCACCGCCGGGACCGTCAGCCAGAGGGCGCCGGCGCCGAGTTCGGTGAACGCCTGCTGGACGAAGCCGAGCTTCCAGGGCTCGATGCCGATGCCGTCCAGCACCCGGTAGGCCGATCCGGCCACCACGAACACCCCGCCGATGACCCAGAAGGTGAGCGGCGCGTACCGCAGCCAGCGCCAGTTGATGCGCGCCACCACCGGGTCGTTCGTGGCCGCCTCGGCATCCGCGTACGCCAGCAGCTCCGCGCGCAGCCGTTCTGCTTCGGGGACCGCGAGCGCCTCCAGCGACAGTTCCTTGCTGCCGTCCCCCGAGCCCGCCGTGCCGGCCCGCAGCACGGTGACCCCCAACAGCCGGTGCAGCGGCGAGGCCGTCAGATCGACGGTACGGATCCGGTGCAGCGGCACACTGCGCAGCCGCCGGGTCAACAGCCCGCTGCGGACATCGAAGGTGAGAGCGGCGCTCCCGCCGCCGCTGCCGGCGGCTCCGCCCTCCCACCCGTCGCCACCGCTCCCGGATGCGGCGATCCGGAACTCCGTACGGGCCCAGCGGATCAGGCCGATCGTGGTCACCACGGCGAACGACGCGGCGAGCGCGGCGAGGGTGAACCAGGCCTTGGCGGTGATCCGGCCTCCGGTGGCCAGCGCCGTCAGTGCCAGCGAACCCAGCGGGGCGACCAGCCAGCCGCAGTGCACCAGAAGAGTGCGCGGATCCAGCCGCCGCCACTCCGCCGCCCCGCCGGCGGGCGCGCCGGCGCCTTGGGGTGCATGGCCGGCGCCGCCCTGCTTTCCGGGTGCTTGGCCGGCCTGCGTTCCGGGTGCCTCGGGGTCCAGCGGGGCGCTCATGCCGCATCACCCGGCACGTCCTGCGCGGCCTCGCCGATCCGCCGGGACAGCTCCTCGGCGTCCGCGTCGGACAGCCCCGAGATCTTGATGTCACCCGCGGTCGAGGCGGTGGTGACGGTCACCGTTGCCAGGTCGTACCGCCGCTGAAGGGGGCCGCGCACGGTGTCCACCGTCTGTACCCGGCTCAGCGGCGCGATCCGCCGCTTCTGCCAGAACCAGCCGCCCGCCGCGTAGACCGCCCGCTCGCCCAGCTCCCATGCGTGCACGGCGTACCGCCACCGCGGCATGACGACGAGATAGCTCACGGCCGGCACCACGAGCACGACCAGCAGCAACGGCCCCAGCCACGGCAGCGCGCCGGGGAAGAGCAGGAGGGACAACACCGTCATGGTGAGCGCGAGGAGCAGCATCGGGCCGCTGAGGGTGAGCAGTGCCTGCAGCGTCCACCAGCGGCGGGCCCGGGGATCGACGCGGTGGCGGGGTGGACGCAGCAGCGCGGTGGCGTGCTCGGGCATGAAGGTCACCGGTTTCCAAGTCAAGCGTATTGAGTGGCGGTACGTTATAACGGTACAAGCGACTTGTAAAAAGGACCGGGCTCCCCGAGCTGACGCCCTGCTCACGGGGCGCGCAGCGAAATGCCGGACGAGGGAGGTCAGCCGTGCCCAAGAAGGTGGACCACGAAGCCAGGCGCCAGGAGATCTCCGAGGCGCTGTGGCGGCTCGCGAGCACCCGCGGACTGGACGGCACGAGCCTGCGCGACGTCGCCGCGGAGGCCGGCATCTCGCTCGGCCGGCTGCAGCACTACTTCCGTTCCAAGGACGAGATGCTGCTCTTCGCCCTCCAGCACATCAACCGGCTCGCGGGGGAGCGGATCCGCGCACGCATCGAGGCGCTGCCCGAGGAGCCGACGCCCCGCGAGGTGCTGCGCGCCTGCTTGTCGGGCATGCTGCCGCTGGACGAGAAGAGCCGGGTCGGGGTGCTGGTCGGCGCCGCCTACTTCGCCCGTGCCGTGTATGACGAGCCCCTGCGCGCCGAGGCCAAGGACGGCATCCCCCAGCTCCGCGCCTTGTTCGCCCACCAACTGCGGCGGGCCGCGGAGCGCGGTGAACTCCCCCCGGAACGCGCCACCGAGGACGAGGCGATGCTGCTGATCAGCCTGGTCGACGGGCTGTCCACCTATGTCCTGCTCGATGTGTACGGCCCCCGCACCGCGCTGCGGCTGCTGGACCTGCATCTGGCGCATCTCTTCGGGACCGAGGGGGGTGAGGACGCGGCGGCGTCGTCGGGGGCCGAGGCTGAGGCTGGGGCTTCGGCCAGGTCGGGGGCTGGGGCCAGGTCCGGAGCCAGGTCGGGGGCTGAGGTCGAGTCCGGGACCGAGGCCGGGCCCGGGGCTGGGTCGGACGCGGCGGCCACTTCCGACGAGAGACCGGCGCCGCCGTCGCGCCCGGGGGAGGATGCGGCGAAGGCGGCGGGCCGGGCGTGACCGGGCCTGACCGGGCCGGTCGGCGAGGTGGTGACGTTGCGCTGCGGCGATGTGCTGCTGCGGTGCTGCGGTGCTGCGGTGCTGCGGTGGCGGCGGTGTCCGGCGGCCGCGCCGGGACGTTCTGCGTCGCCGGCCGGACGCGGTGGTGGTCGACGCTTCCGGCCGCGGTGGCGGCTTTCGCCTCCGGCCGCGTGGCGGCCTACGCTTCGCGCAGCAGCGCAGCGAGATCGGCCTCGACGTCCAGATGGCCTGCCTCGTCACCCTTTGCGACGATCACGTACGACCGGGTCAGAAAGGTCCGCAGTTCCTGCGCCTCGAACTGCACCACGGCCATGCCGCCGACGGCATGGAACTCCACGACCACCGCATCGGAGTCGTACGGCCAGATCTGCACATCGCCCGCCCCGGCCGGCGCGCACAGGCCCTCCTCCAGCAGGTCCCGCCCGAACGTCCAGGCCACTTCGGCCCCGTCCAGCGACGCCGAGGGCGGAAAGACCAAGCGCACCGCGAACGGGTCGGCACGGTCGTATCGCAGGTTTGCCGGAATCACCTGCGACCGGGGAGCAGTCGCGATGAGACGGGCCTGAACGGCTTGGTCGATGACGCTGGACATCGCCGGCTCCCTTGCATTCGTTGCGGACACTTGCGGCTTTGGTCACTAGGACGCACGGGATATCGCGGTAGTGCATTCGATTCCTGCGTGACATGCGTCACGGGCCTTCGAATGTACGTATTTGCCCTCTTTGCTGGGCGTCCGGACGCCCAATCGGCCGCCGGGGGCTCGGCCTGACGTCACATCACGTGCCGGTGGCGGTGGCTGTCGGGGCGACGATCCAGGCTTCCGCGCCGAGCGGGCAGGCCACCGCCGCATCCTGCGCGGCCGAGAAGAACGAGGAGCACGAAAAGAACGAAGAGCACGAGGAGCACGAAAAGAACGAAGAGCGCGAGGAGCACAGGAAGAACGAAGAGCGCGAGGAGAACGGAGAGGAAGAAGGGTGACGAGGGACGAGACAGTGACGTCAAGGAAGCGACAATGGCCTGGTGTCAGCCGCCAAGAAGAAGACGACGAGCGCGAACGCGTCCCCGGAGCGTCGCCGCGAACTGCTCAACACCGCGGCGGAGGTCTTCGCCGCGCACGGCTACAACGCCACCACCGTCCGCCGTATCGCGGACGAGGCCGGGATGCTCGCCGGCAGTCTCTATTACCACTTCGATTCAAAGGAATCGATGCTGGACGAAATCCTGTCCAGCTTCCTGACCGAGTTGTGGGACGGCTATGACGCCGTACTCGCCGCCGGGCTCGGCCCTCGGGAGACCATCGAAGCCCTGGTCACCGAGTCCTTCCGGGAAATCGACCGGCACCGTGCCGCCGTCGCCATCTACCAGAAGGAATCCAGGCACCTCGCCGCCCAGCCCCGCTTCGGCTATCTCACCGACTCCCAGCGGAAGTTCGAAAAGGCCTGGCTCGGCACCCTGGAGCGAGGCGTGGCCGGCGGAGTCTTCCGTGCCGACCTCGACATCCGGCTCACTTACCGCTTCGTCCGCGACACCGTCTGGGTCGCGGCGAGCTGGTACCGGCCGGGCGGACAGCACAGCCCCGAGGAGATCGCCCGGCAGTACCTCTCGATGGTGCTGGACGGCATCGCCGTACGAGGGTGACTCACCCCGGCAGGCGGCGGCGCTCTCCGCGCCCGCCGAGGTCCAACCGCTACCGGCGGTCGGTCAGCAGGGGGTGTTCTTCACGTACAGCGCTCGTGGCTCCTGGGTCGTGCCGTAGCGGACGTCCTTCGTCGCTCCCTTGGGGAGGCTGCCGTGAGGGTCGCGGTGATGCGGGACGACGATGGTGAAGCACGAGGTCCGCTTGGTGCACAGATTCGTCAGGCGGACATAGCGATGGCCGCCCTTGTTGAAGTACTTCCGGACCTTGACGCACTGCGGCGCCCGGTCGGCGGCTGCCGCACTTGAAGCGGTGGTCAGCGTGACGGAGGCGCTGCACGCCACTATTGCCACCACTATGGCCAAGAATTTCCTCATGTGGTCCCCCCGCTGGACAACTCGGTATTCCCCCGCGAAGCCCGTAGACGCTTCGCACGTTCATTCCCCATTGTCCACACTCACTCAGGGAAAATCAGCCCCGGGGGCCACACAGGGACACAAGCGCGACATGAGCGCGACCCTTTCGGAACCGTGCCGGGTCGTTGGAGTACGGCTCCGCAACCCGGCGCCCGAGGGACGTCCGGGGGTCTCGCCCGGCGGCTCATGGACTGTTACGGAGCAGGTCAGGGTCCTGTTGTCGCCGCGCAGCCGGCGCCGACCTCCGATGCGCAACCGGGTCTGCCGCTCACCGTGGGGGAGATAGTTCAATGCGCGACGGGCCAGGTTGGTCACATTCTCCGGTATGCCTTGTCTGCTCCTTCCCTTCCCCTCCCGCCCC
>NZ_SDIG01000218.1:0-9135 GCF_004122755.1 Streptomyces sp. TM32 | reverse complement strand
CCCCCACCCCCGCCCGTCACACCCTGGCCAGGGGACCGTCACCGCCCCGGTGCTAAATCGTGGGTGTGAGCGGGCATGCATGCGGTCATGGGAAGCCGCGAAGTGCGATCGGAAGATCAACTGTCAGTGGGGCCGCCTACGCTCCGGGGCATGGGTTACGCAAACCTGCGCGAACTCCAGACCGCGCTGACCACCGCCTCCGACCTTGCCTCCGCCCTGCAGTCCGCGCCCAGCCGGCGCGACGCGGACCAGCTCGTCCACGTCCTCCGGCAAGCGCTGACCGCCGCCAGCTCGCTGGGCGCGGAGACCGGCCCGACCGGCTGCGCCATACATCCGCACGGCGCGGTCGACCCGCTGTACGGCGATCCGGAAGACCCCTTGCCGCCGGGCTACGGCAAGTGCCTGCTGTGCAACGACCGCCGGCGCCGGGCCGACGCCCACCCCCCGCACACCCGCCCGCACGCCCGTCTCCCCGCGCGCTGGCGACGCCGGATGAACGCCTGATCCGCCACCGAACGGGCCCCGGACAGGCGTGCGGGACTACCATCCGCGCATGCGACCTGCCAGATACAGCGATGAGGATCTAGAGCAGCACTCCCTGCGACGGCGGGTGCCCGACGACGGGCAGCGGTCCGGGTTCGAGCACGACGTCGACCGGATCCTGTACTCCACGCAGTGGCGGGCGCTGGCCGGCAAGAGCCAGGTGGTGGCGAGCGCCGAGCTGGGCGCGTACCACACCCGGCTGACCCACTCGATGAAGGTGGCACAGCTCGGCCGGCGGATGGCGGAGCGGCTGGAGCGCCAGTACGGCGGGCCGAATCCGGCGCTGGTCGAGGCGGCGTGCATGGCCCACGACATCGGCCACCCGCCCTTCGGGCACGCCGGTGAGCTGGCGCTGCGCGCCACGATGGACGAGCTGCACTTCGCGGACGGCGTGCTGGACAGCTTCGAGGGGAATGCGCAGACCCTGCGGGTGCTGACCTTCCTCGCCGCCCACAAGTACCCGGGCCACCGCGGGCTGCACCTGACCCGCGCCTGCCTGGACGCCGCCACGAAGTACCCGTGGGAGCGGGCGCCCGTCGACCAGGATCCGGCGCGCCATGTGAAGTGGGGGGTGTATGTCGCCGACCGGGAGGCGTTCTCCTGGGTGCGGGCCGGCCGTACGGACACCGCCGTACCGGTCGAGGAGCAGGTCATGGACTGGGCGGACGATGTCACCTACGCCTGCCATGACGTCGAGGACTTCTACCGCACGGGCCTGATCCCGCTGGCCGCGCTGTTCCCGCCGGACGGTGGCGCCGGCGCCGAGACCGAGCGGGAGACCCGCCGCTTCCTGGACTATGTGCAGGCCAAGCGGGCGCGCGCGGGCGAGGCCTTCGACCGCGAAGCGGCGCTGGTGATGATGGCGGACATCGGCAAGCGGCTGGCGGTGCCCGCCCCGTACAGCGGCAGCCATGAGGACGCGGTCGCGGTCAATCGCCGTACCGCCGACCTGATCTCGTACTTCACCCGCGGAATCGAGCTGGAGGTGGGCGGCGAGGCGGCGATCCGCTACGGCGCGCAGCTGGTGATCCCGGCGGAGCGGCGGGACGCCTGCGCGCTGCTGAAGGAGCTGGTGTGGTGCTACGTCATCGACCGCCCCGCGCTGGCCACCCAGCAGCACGGCAAGCGGCGGGTGGTCAGCGAGCTGCTGCGCTGGAGCCATGACGCACCCGAGCTGCTGCCGCCGGACCGCGCCGAGGAACTGGACCTGCACGGCGACCGGCTGCGTGCCGCCGCGGACCATGTCGCCTCGCTGACCGAGGATCAGGCCCTGGCCCTGCACCGCCGGCTGTCCGGCACGGGCCTGGGTTCGGTCAACGACAACGTGTGGCTTTGAGCCCGGAGTGGCCCCGAGAGTCCGGAGCAGCCCCGAGAGAGGGGGCAGCCAGGAGAGGCGACGCGGCCGTGCACCCTGGGTACGAGGCTACGGACCGGGCCGGGCCCGGCTCGCCGGATACGCCTCGCCTCCCCCGCCGCCCCCGGGGCCCGGCCGGTGCCGCCCTGCGACGCCCCGGCCCGGCCCCCGGCCGGCAGTCGGCGACTACTTGCCGCCGCCTCCCGGCTGCCCGGCCCCGCTCCGGGTCCGCTCCACCCCGTCCTGCGGCTTCTTCTCCGGCCGGAGGGCGATACGGCCCAGCACCGCCGCGACGAGCAGCGCGGCCACCGCGATCAGGGCGTAGTCCGGTACGGCGTTCCCGATCCGCGTCGCCCATTCCTCGGCCCGGAATTCGGCGTCCGCGTCGAGAACTCCGGGCAGCGCACTGGTCCCGTTGAAGCGCAGGAACAGCACGCCGATGCCGATGAAGAACACCCCGGACAGCAGCGAGGTGGTGTGCAGCCGCAGCTTTCCGAGGGTGAATTCCCGGCCGCGCAGCCAGCCCCGGGTGCCGAGCTTGCAGCGGTCCCACAACAGCGCCAGCACGAACAGCGGCAGCGCCATGCCGAGCGCGTAGACGGCCAGCATCGAGGCGCCGTACACCGGTGAGCCGCTGACCGCGGTCACCGTCAGCACCGCCCCGAGGATCGGCCCCGCGCAGAAGCCGGCCAGGCCGTAGACGCAGCCGAGCAGGAACGTGGAGACGGCCGACCGGGGCGTGATCCGCGCGGCCGCGGCCTGGGCCCGCCGGGAGGCGAAGCCCAGTCCGAGGATCTGGGCGAGTCCCATGGCGATGACGATCCAGCCGCCGAGGGAGATCAGCAGTTCACGGTGCCCGTTGAACAGCCGGCTGGCCGCCGTACTGGCCGCGCCGAGCGGCACCAGCGTTGTGGCCAGCCCCAGATAGAACACTCCGGTACGGGCCACCAGCCGGCCGGGGGTCGACAGGGAGTAGGCGAAGAACGCCGGCAACAGCAGGGCGCTGCACGGGCTGAGCAGGGCCAGCGCCCCGCCCAGGAACGCCGCGAGGTAGCCGATGTCGGTCACTTCCCGCCTCCCTTGGCCGCCGGCTGATGCTTCGCCGTCCGTGCGGCCTGCTCGATGGCCTGGGAGAAGACCGCGAGGGGCTGGGCGCCGGCCACCGGCCGGCCGTTGACCAGGAAGGACGGGGTGGACTGCACACCCAGCTGGTAGCCCTCGTCCTGATCCTTCTTCAGTGCCTTGGCGGCGTCCGCGCTCTTCATGTCGGCACGGAACTTGTCGAGGTCGTCGACGCCACTGCTGCGGGCCAGGCCGACGAGCTTGTCCTCGGCGAGCGCCGCGCCCTTACGGGTCTTGGCGTACAGCGCGTCGTGCAGCTGCCAGAACTTGCCCTGCTGCCCCGCTGCCCAGGAGGCCCGGGCGGCCCGCTCGGAGTCGGCGCCGAAGACGGTGAAGTTGCGGAATTCGATGCGCAGGGTGCCCGCGTCGACATACTTCTTGATCAGCTCGGGCTGGGTCTCGCGGGTGAAGCGGCCGCAGAACGAGCACTGGTAGTCGGCGTATTCGACCAGCACCACCGGGGCGTTCTTCTTGCCGACGGCCAGCGGGTCGCCGTCCGCGCGCCGGCTGGTCCGCTTGGCGAGGTCGTCGAACATCTTCTGCTGGGCGGGGTCCTCCTCGGCCTCCGGCGAGGCGGCGGGGGCGGCGCCGGGCTCGGTGTCGCGGCCGCTCTGGGTGGACTTGGCGATGGCGACGCCGATGGCGATCACGGCGACGACGAGGGCGAGGACCGCGCCGATGGCGGCCAGCTTGCGGGCGGGAGAAGCGGTTTTGGGCATGCGGAAGCTCCAGACGTACGGAGGGGAAATTCAGACCGGTGCGTCGGGGCAGCGGCCTATATCCGCAGTACGGGCAGGAGCGAGGTGTGGTCGACGGCCGGCGCGCTGCCGGTCGGTGGCCGGGCGCGCGCGTGCTGCGCCGGCAGGTCCGCGGCCCGCGGCCCCGCGCCGGTGGTGGCGGGGGCGAGCGGCTCGCCGCGGTGCGGGGCGGGCAGCGGGGCGGACTCGGAGGGCGCCGGCGCATGCCGGTTCGAGCAGCGCTTGGGCGCGGCGGCAACGGCGAGGGGCGCGCGGTCGTCGAGCTGCGGCCCGTCGTGGGCGGCGGCCGGCCGCGTGGGGCCAGTATGGGCCGCGCCGGCATGGGCCGTGTCGGCAGCGTGGGCCGCGACCAGGCCCGTCCGCCATTGCGCCGCGGCCGTCGCCGCCCGGCCCGCCAGCCAGGCCTGGTCGCCGCCGATCCGGCAGAGCAGCGGTCCGAAGGTGACGGCGAGGAGGAGCAGCAGCGTCAGCGCGGCCGACCGGCGCACAGCGTGCATGTCCCGTCCTCTCCGTCCCGGTGTGAGCATGAACGACCCATCCTACGGATCGGCATCACGCGGGCGGCGCACCGGCCGGGCCCGGGGCCGGTCGCGACCCCGGGCCCCGGCGGGGAGCCGGCATCAGCGGTCGGCGATCCGCACCTCGAACCAGGTCGCCTTGCCGCGGGGCAGCAGATCCACGCCCCAACGGTCGGAGAGGGTGTCGACGAGGAAGAGCCCGCGGCCGCTGAGGTCCGTCTCCTGGACCGGTAAGAGGCACGGCAGCCCGCGGGAGGGGTCGCGGACCTCGACGCGGATCCAGCCGCGGCGGCGCAGCATCCGCAGTCCGAAGGTGCGGGCGCCGGTATGGCGTACGGCGTTGCCGACGAGCTCGGAGACGAGCAGGACGGCGTGCTCGGCGAGCTGTGGCGTCAGGGACCACTGCTTGAGGAGTACGGCGGCGGTCAGCCGGCGCGCGATGCCGGCGGACTGGGGGCGGGAGGGCAGCCGGACCTCACCGAGGGTCGGTTCGCCGGCCGGATCGAGTGCGGTGGACACCGGACCGCGGGGCGCCGGCAGCGGTTCCGTGTCGCTTCCGGACATGCCCCGGTGTGCGGCGGCCGGATCGTTCCGCGGCCGCGGCTGCTCCATTTCTTCGAGGCCCGCCATGCCCCCATCATGGCCGCTGCCCGGCGGCCACGGGGGCGGAACCGAAGGAATCCGTTGTCCGGAATCATCGGTTCCATACCCCCGGGACGACATATGCCAACGGCAGTTAAGGTTCTGACCGGCCCGGCTGACCTGCGACGACATCCGGCGTGTGCACGAGCGGCCCGAGGCGCCAACAAGGTTGCCTTAAGGCGCAATTAAGTTTTCCGTCATTCGCCCACAAGGGGCATCGCCCGCCGGGCAAACCTCAGCCCTCCCGCCAACATCAGCTGTTTCAGCGGAACTTGGCCTTTCCGGGACCCTCCTCGACGAAGCTGCGCATGCCGATGTCGCGGTCCTCGGTCGCGAACAGCCCCGCGAACCAGGTGCGTTCGACGGCGAGGCCGGTGTCGATGTCCGTCTCCAGGCCCGCGTCGACGCACTCCTTCGCGGCCCGCAGCGCCAGCGCGGGACCGGACGCCAGCCGCGCCGCCCAGGCGTGCGCCTGCGCGTGGACCTCGGCGGCCGGCACCACCCGGTCGACCAGGCCGAGCGCGAGCGCCTCGTCGGCCTTCACCTGACGCCCCGTGAAGATCAGGTCCTTGGCCTTGGAGGGGCCCACCAGCCGCGCCAGCCGCTGGGTGCCGCCGGCCCCCGGGATCAGCCCCAGCAGGATCTCCGGCTGACCGAGCTTGGCGTTGTCGGCCGCGATCCGGAAGTCGGCGCAGAGCGCCAGCTCACAGCCGCCGCCGAGGGCATAGCCGGTGATCGCGGCGACCACCGGCTTGGGGATGCGGGCCACGGCGGTGAACGCCTCCTGCAGGGCCTTGGACCGTACGACCATGGCCGCGTGGTCCATGACCTGCATCTCCTTGATGTCCGCACCGGCGGCGAACACCTTCTCCCCGCCCCAGACGACGACGGCGCGCACGTCGTCGCGGCGGGTGACCTCCTCGGCCAGCTCGCGCAGCCGGTCCTGGGTGGCGATGTCCAGGGCGTTCATGGGCGGACGGTCCAGGCGGATGGTGCCGACGCCGTCGGCCACCTCGAGATTCACAGTCATGCCCGGAAGGTTAGTACGCGTTAACGCGGTCGGGCCCGGTGCACTCGGTCACAGGGCACCGGGCCCGCCCGGCGTGGCCGCGCTACTGGTCGGCCTTCCACTTCTCCCAGGACAGGTTCCAGTCGCTGAAGCCGTTGTCCGGCTGGATCGTTTCGTCGTGGGAATTCTTGACGATCACCACGTCGCCGATGACGGAGTTGCGGAAGAACCACGCCGCCGGGGTGGAACCGTCACCGCCGCCGCGCTGATCGAAGAGGCCCACACAGCCGTGGCTGGCGTTGCGGGTGCCGAACGTCGCGCGGCCCGACCAGTAGTTGCCGTGGATGAAGGTGCCGGAGTTGCTCAGCCGCATCGCGTGCGGCACGTCCTTGATGTCGTACTCGCCGCCGAAGCCCACGGTGTCGCCGTTCATCCGCGTCACGAGGTGCTTCTCGCTGATGACCATCTTGCCGTTGTACGTCTCGGTGCCGGGCGCGCCCGAGGTGATCGGGATGGTCCGGATCTTCTTGCCGTCGCGGACCACGGTCATCTGCTTCGACTTGGCGTCGACCGTGCTCACCTGGCTGCGCCCGACGGTGAAGGAGACTTCCTTGGCCTGGGTGCCGTAGACGCCGGGGCGGCCCTCGACGCCGTTGAGGTCGAGCTTGAGGGTGACCTTGGTGCCGGGCGCCCAGTACTTCTCGGGGCGGAAGTCGAGCCGGTCGTTGCCGAACCAGTGGCCCTCGACCGGGACCGACGGCTGCGCGCTGACCTTGATGGCGTCCTCGACGGCCTTGGGGTCGGTGATGCCCCGGGTGAAGTGGATCGAGACCGGCATCCCGACGCCGACCTGCTGGCCGTCCTCCGGGCTGTACTGGCCGATGAAGGTGTTCTTGGGGACGAGGGTGGTGAAGCTGGAGTGCTCGGCGGCCTCCCGGCCCTGACCGTCCACCGCTATGGCGTCGACCTTGTACTCGGTCGAGGCGCCCAGATGGCCGCTCGGCTGCCACAGGGCGCCGTTGCCCGCTATCTTCCCGTCGACCTCATTGCCCTTGGCGTCCTTGACCTTGACGGACTTGAGCTTGCCCTTCCGGGCGGTCACCTTCAGCGCGCCGCTCGTGGCGACGCCGTCCGCGCCGTCCTTGGGCGCTATCGTCACGGCCGCCTGCGAGGCGTCCTTGTCCCCGCCGGCCTTGCCGGCCGCCTTGCCGTCGTCACCGTCGTTGCCACCGCATGCGGTCAGCAGCAGCGCCCCGCCGAGCAGCAGCGCGAGCGGCCCTCCTCCCCGGTGCGGCCACCGACGCCGGCGAGCCGGCACCCCCGAATTCGGCTGGACGTTCACGACTGGCCCCTTTTCCCCTCGCACGGCCCGCGGTCCCCCGCACGCGGCTGCGGACAGCCGCGTGCTTGGCGTTAGATAACCACACCGCAGTGACAGTGAACTCCCCGTGAACGTCACCGTTTAGTCCCAAGTGCGGGGGTGGTGCGGGGGCAGGGCGTGGTCCCGGGTGCGGGGGTGGTGCGGGGCAGCGCGCCGCCGGGCCGGCCGCGGGTCAGTGCAGGGCGGATCCGGCCCGCCACGGTCCCCACGGCATGTTCCAGCCGCCGAGGCCGTTGTCCGGCGCGACCGTGCGCTCCGGGGAGTGCTGCACCACCACGGTGTCACCGACGATCGAGCGGTCGAAGAACCAGCCGGCCGGGGTGTGCGGCCCGCCGCCCTTGATGTCGCGCAGCCCGACGCAGCCGTGGCTGGTGTTCAGGCCGCCGAAGACCTCGGGCGGTGCCCAGTAGTTGCCGTGCAGAAAGGTCCCGGACCGGGTCAGGCGCATGGCGTGCGGCACGTCCGGGATGTCGTACTCGCGGCCGAAGCCGACGGTGCCGCCGTCCATCCGCGTCACCGACTGCCGCTCCAGGATCACCATCGTCCCGTTGTAGGTGGGGTTGTCGTCGTCGCCCGCGGTGACCGCCAGTACGGCCGCCACCCGGCCGCCCTGCCGCACCGTCAGCGTGTGCCGGGCGGCGTCGATGGTGCTGACCTGGTCCCGTCCCACCCGGTAGCGGACGGTCTTGCGCTGGGTCCCGTAGGAGCCCGGTCCGGCCTTCACCCCGCGCAGCCGCAGCTGCACCGTGATCGTGGTGCCCGGCCGCCAGCGCGCGCGGGGCCGGAAGTCCAGCCTCCGGTGGCCGAACCAGTGGGCGGCGACCTCGACGGCGGGCCGGGCGCCGACCGTGACGGCGCGTTCGACGGCCGCACGGTCGGCGACCGGCCGGTTGAAGACCAGCGAGAAGATCATGCCGGTGCCGACCGTGGTGCCGCTCTGCGGCGAGAAGTAGCCGATCAGCCGGCGGTCGGGGGCGGCGGTGGTGAAGGTGGTGTGGCGCACGGCGCGATGGCCCGCGCCGTCCAGCGCGACCGCGTCCACGGTGTACTTCGCCCCGAGTTGCAGGCGGGCGTGTGCCGGGCGCCAGGCCAGCCCGTCCGGCGAGATCCGCCCGGCGACGTGCCGCCGGCCGGCCGCACCGGTCCGGCTGACCGAGACCCGCTCCAGCCGCCCCTGCGGTACCCGGACCTCGAACCGCCCGTCGGCCCGTACGCCGTGGGCGCCGTTGTGCGGGACGACCCTGATCGTCTGTTCCCGGGAGCGCGGCTTGTCGCCGGTGAACACCTCCGCGTCCGCGCAGCCGGCCAGCGCCGCCGCCCCCGCCAGCCCGGCCAGGGCCGCGAGGGCGAGGCGGACCCGCCCGGCCGGCCGTGCCCCCGCCCGGCTCCGCGCCCGGCCCGGCAGGCGGTCCCGCACCCGGGTGCTGCCGCGGAGGTGCGCTCGGTCCTCTGCTCGGTCCTGCTGATGGGCGGTCATATACCGGATTGTGACGGATGAGGCGCGAGATGGGAGGTATGCCGTGAAACGGAATGTCACGGACACCGCGGAGACGGACGCGGAGACGGACGATGAGCCCCCGCCGCGCGACGCGTGAGGCAACGGCCGGTTGCGGGAAGAACAACGGGGAGGGCGGGACACCTGCACGGCCGGGACTCCCCCAGCGCATGCCGGGAGGTCCCTCCGTGCCGGACTCCGCCCGACCGAGCCATGAGCCGCAGGAGGCCGGTACGTGTCGAGCGCACCCGAGCAGGAGGCGGTGGCGGACGAACCGCTCGCCCCACCTACAACGGGACGATGGTGATCCTGG
>NZ_SDIG01000217.1:0-9414 GCF_004122755.1 Streptomyces sp. TM32 | reverse complement strand
ACGGCGAAACACCACCACGGCGGGAAACCCGACAACGTGGGGGGCGCCGCAAAGCGCAACGGCGAAAACCACCGCGGCGGGTCAGCCGACCACGTGCGGCGCGCCGCAACGCGCACGGCGGGAAAGCCGACAACGTGGGGCGAGCCGCAAAGCGCAGCGGCGCGGTGGCGAGAAGGCAGCGGTACGCATGTCCAGATAGCGTGCGGAAAGAGTAAAAGGCGGAAACGGAGCTGGCGTTCGCGCCATCATCGGCGGCACAGGGGGCCGCGGCCTCGGGGGAAAACGAACGCGTATGGGGTGGAACATGTCGCGTTGGAAAGGGCTGCCCGACTCGCTGGACCATCGAGTGGTGCGGCTCGTCGTGCAGTTACGCAGGCTGAAGGACCACAGCGGGCTGAGCCTGGCCTCGCTCGCCGCCGGCACCTCCTTCAGCAAGTCTTCCTGGGAGCGCTATCTCAACGGGAAGAAGCTGCCGCCGCGGGACGCGGTGCGGGAGCTGGCGCGGGTCTGCGGCGGCGATGCCACCCGCCTGCTGGCGCTGCACGAGGTAGCCCTGGAGGGGTGGCACGCGGAGCGGGCGGAGCCGGCCGCCCCGCCGGTTCCGGAGCCGCCGGCGGCCCCGGATCCGCCGGCCCCGGAGCCGGCAGCGGGGGGCGTGCCCGCCGCGGCGGCCGCTCCGGCGCCGGGCAGCCGGATACCCGTCGGGCCGCTGGTCCTGAGTGCGCTGGCGGTGCTCGTCGTGGCCGGTGTGGCGCTGCTGGCCAGCCGGACCTGGCAGGACGGCCCGGCGAGCGGGCACGGCGGGGACACCCGGACGGCAGGCGGGACGCCCACTGCCGCACCGTCGTTCATCCACCGGCTCGGGGAGACCTTCGAGTGCCGGGTCCGGAGCCGGGCGGGGGTCCTGTCCGCCGGGCGCAGCCGTACGGACACGGCGATTCTGGGCAGCGGCGCGACCGGCTGGGACGTCGTCGAGGCGCAGTGTCTGCTGCACCACCAGGGGTGCGACCCGGGCGCGGTGGACGGCATCGTCGGCGGGAAGACCATGCGCGCCGTCAAGCGGCTCCAGGCCCGGGCGGGGCTGCCCACGGACGGGATCATCGGTCCCGACACCTGGAAGGCGCTGCGCCGGTGAGCGGACCCGGCAGCGAACTGCGCGAAGGCGTCGGGTGTTCCCTGCTGGCCGCGGGGCTGCGGGAGCTGAAGGGGCGTACGGGGCTGAGCCTGGTCGGGCTCGCCGCGCGCACGCCGTACAGCAAGTCTTCCTGGGAGCGCTATCTCAACGGGAAGAAGCTGCCGCCGCGGGACGCGGTCGAGGCGCTGTGCCGGCTGGCGGAGGAGCCGGCCGGACGGCTGCTGGCGCTGTGGGAGCTGGCGGACGCCGACTGGAGCGGACGCGGCCGGTCGGGCACGACACCGGGCCGGGCCGCGGCCGACGCGGCGCGGAGGGGGCCTGCCGGGGAGAGGACGGCCCGTGCCCCGGGGGCGGCGGTGATCGCGGAGGCAACACTGCCTCGGGCGGCGGCCGGGCCCCCGAAGGAAGGCGTGCCCGCGGCGGCGGCCGGGCCCCCGGCGGAGGGCGCAGGGCCGCAGGCCGTGGCGGGGCGGAAACCGCCGCCCCGGCGGGGAGTTGCCGTGCTGGCCGGGGCCTGTGTCGGCGTAGTGGCGCTCGTGCTGGTGCTGGCCTTCCGGGACGGGGTGCGGAGCCCGTCCGAGGGCGCCACGCCCGGGGCGTCCGAGACGACCGGCTGCCGGGGCGCGGCGTGCGACGGCAAGGACCCGGAGTCGATGTACTGCGACCGTCCGGAGCAGCTGGTGACGCCGGCCGAGCGAACTGCCGCCGGGGGAGAGCACCTTGAGATCCGCTACGGCACGGTGTGCGGCGCGGTCTGGGGCCGGCTCCGCGGCGGCCGGGTCGGGGACCGGATCGAGGTGTCGGCTCCGGGGGCGCGGCCGCGGTCGGTGCGGGTGCGCGACCGGTTCGACGCCGAGGGGTACCTCGTCACGCCGATGGCCGCGGCCCCCCGTCCCGACGGCCTCCGGCTGTGTCTCTATCCGGCGGGCGGCGGCGCCAGGGAGTGCGTCACGGGCTGAGGGCGACGGGCGACGGTGACGGGTGGCAGTTGACGGGTGACGGTGACGGGCGACCGCCGGGCCGGGCGGTCGCGGAACGCCTGCTGCGCGCCACCCCAGCGCACCCCAGCGGTGCCACCCAGCCACGCCCACCCCTGACCTTTTTCCTTCGCTCCTGGCCGATTCTTATCGGAATTCGTACGGAATTCGTAGGGTCGCGACCGGAAATGCCACACTGCACGGGCACGAAGTGTGTGCGGACGAGAGGTACATGTCCGGATACTTCCGTGTGCCCTGAAGCGGTTGCCGTCCTGACCAGGAGGCAGCCGTGGGGCGGCAAGGAGGGCGGGCCGGGGGAGCCGCGCATAGGCACGTAGCGGGGGGATAGGGGGAGGCAATGCCTCGCTGGAAGGCGCTGCCGGAGGAACTCGATCCGCAGATACGGGAGTTCACCGGGCAGCTGCGCAGGCTCATCGACCGCAACGGGCTGAGCGTGGCCGCCGTCGCGGACAGCACGGGCTTCAGCAAGACGTCCTGGGAGCGCTATCTCAACGGCCGGCTGCTGCCGCCACTGCGCGCCGTGCTCGCACTCGCCGAGCAGACCGGCGCGCACCCCTCGCACCTCACCACGCTCTGGGAGCTGGCCGAACGCGCCTGGAGCCGGTCGGAGATGCGCCAGGACGTGACCATGGAGGCGATCCGCGTGGCGCAGGCGCGCGCCGCGCTGGGCGAGTTGGACCCCGAGTCGGCCGGGGACGCGCCGCCCGCGACCGACACCAGGCCCGAGAAGTCCAGAAAGGGCGACAAGTTCTGGAAGGGCTACAAGGGCGGGACAGGCGAAAAGGGCGGGGAGTCCGGCGAACCCGGGGAGTCCGGGAAGTCCGGGAAGTCCGGACCGGCGCCGCAGTCGCAGCTGCCGTCGAGCGCGGACTTTCCCTCGTGGGGCGCGGCGGCCCCGTCCCCGGACGCGGCGCCCGCCGAGGGGAAGACCGGTCGGCGCGGCGGCCGTTACCGGACACCGATGATCCTCGTCGGTGCGGCCGGTGCCGTGCTGATGGCCACCGCGGCCGTCCTGCTGCTGAACCCGGGAGCCGAGGCGACGAAGAAGGCGGCGGCCCCCAAGCCACCGGTCGCCCCGCCGCCGCGCGTCCAGTCGGCACTGCCGGACGGGGTGCGCTGCACCGGTGACGAATGCGCCGGCAAGGACCCGGAGAAGATGGGGTGCGGCGGGCAGCATGCCATCACGCCGTCCCGCGGACTGGCGGGCCGCACCCTGATCGAGGTCCGCTACAGCACCGTCTGCCACACGGCCTGGGCACGGCTCAGCCGTGCCGCCCAGGGTGATCAGGCCACCATCAGCGCCGGCGGCCACCGCGCCACGGCGCGCGCCGAACGGGCCGGTGACGCCTACACCCCGATGGTCGCGGTGTCCGGGGACCCGGCGAAGGTCGCGGCCTGCGGGACGACCGTGGCAGGCGTGAAGGGCTGCTCACGGCCCCTTCCGGTGACCGCGGCCGGTGCCACGGCCCCCTCCGGCGCCCCCTCCGGGACGGCCCGCTAGCGCGTCACGACGACCGGCCCGGCGGGCGACCGCCGGCCCGCTCCGGCCAGGTGCACGCCCCCGGAGGTTGTCCGAAATACGGGGGGCATGCCCTCCGGTATCCCGGGCAGACGACGGTTATCCCCCCACGGGTGTGGCACCACTGGGCGGCCGCCCGCACTCCCCCCTCCATAGCGCGGGCGGCCGCCGCCCCTTCGGGGGCACGCCTGTAGAGCCCCCCGCACAGTCGTCCGCGGACCGCCGTACGGACGCCGCGGGGGCACCCGGTGAGGTGTTCCACACCGGCCCGGCGCCTTGGGCGGTCGGGGGTCCGATAGCCTGACGGCCGGGTCTCTCGATACCAAGAGACCTCGCTAGCTGGGCAGGGACACCCACCGCCAACCATGGTGGTCCAGGGGCTTGCCCCCGGAAAACACCGCGCAGGAGATCGCCATGACCCGCACTCCCGTCAATGTGACCGTGACCGGCGCCGCCGGCCAGATCGGTTACGCACTCCTCTTCCGCATCGCTTCCGGTCATCTGCTCGGCGCGGACGTGCCGGTCAAGCTGCGCCTCCTGGAGATCCCGCAGGGTCTGAAGGCCGCCGAGGGCACCGCCATGGAGCTCGACGACTGCGCCTTCCCGCTGCTGCAGGGCATCGACATCTCGGACGACCCGAACGAGGCCTTCAACGGTGCGAACGTCGCGCTGCTCGTCGGCGCCCGCCCCCGTACCAAGGGCATGGAGCGCGGCGACCTCCTGGAGGCCAACGGCGGCATCTTCAAGCCGCAGGGCAAGGCCATCAACGACCACGCCGCGGACGACATCAAGGTCCTGGTCGTCGGCAACCCGGCCAACACCAACGCCCTGATCGCCCAGGCCGCGGCGCCGGACGTACCCCGCGAGCGCTTCACCGCGATGACGCGTCTGGACCACAACCGCGCGCTCTCGCAGCTCTCGAAGAAGACCGGCACCCCGGTCTCCGAGATCAAGAAGCTGACGATCTGGGGCAACCACTCCGCCACCCAGTACCCCGACATCTTCCACGCCACGGTCGCCGGCAAGAACGCCGCCGAGACCGTCAACGACCAGAAGTGGCTGGCCGAGGAGTTCATCCCGACCGTCGCCAAGCGCGGTGCGGCGATCATCGAGGCCCGTGGCGCGTCCTCCGCGGCCTCCGCCGCCAACGCCGCCATCGACCACGTCCACACCTGGGTCAACGGCACCGCCGACGGCGACTGGACCTCGATGGGTATCCCCTCGGACGGCTCCTACGGCGTCCCGGAGGGCCTGATCTCCTCCTTCCCCGTCACCACCAAGGACGGCGCGTACGAGATCGTCCAGGGCCTGGAGGTCAACGACTTCTCCCGCGAGCGCATCGACGCGTCGGTGCAGGAGCTGGCGGAGGAGCGCGAAGCCGTCCGCGGTCTCGGCCTCCTCGGCTGACCCACCGCCGCGGCCGCCCCCGTCCGGGCGGCACCGCAGCACCGCAGCACCGACGAGCCCGCACGGTCCACAACGGCCGTGCGGGCTCGGTCATGTGGGCTCGGCCCGGTCATGCGGGATGGGCCCGCAGCTCGCTTTCGTGGGCCTCTTGGCGATCGTCCGCCGTCACCGGCAGGCGCGCGCCCCGGCTGTCGGCGACGCGAAGTACGTTGCCGAAGGACTGCGTCGTCGCCCGCAGCGCCAGCCGCAGCGCGTGTTCCCCCGCCTTGCCGTCGTCCTGCACGGCCACCGCGCCCTTGAGGACCTCGGCGCCGTCACTCAGCTGCTCCGCCTCGATCTCATCGGCCAGCCGGGACAGCACGCCCCCGGCGCCGTCCGCCGACAAGTAGCACGGCTTCCCGCCTTCGCCCTCCCACGGCAGCAGGCGCAGCCCCGGCAGGTTCGCGGGGACGGCATCCCGGTCGTAACTCATGCTCATTGACTCCCAGAGGTTGGTTGCGCGAGAAGGCGGCGCAGTTGTCAGAACCACCCGTTACGTTGGGTGTGTTCAGCGTTGCGCCCCGTAGCGCGGAGAGCAACGTCGGACGCGTGACACTCGCCATCTGGCACCAAGGGGGATGCGGTGAGCCGACGACGACGCAATGCAGAGAGTGCACCGGCAGCCACCAATGCCGCCGTGTTCGGGGAGGTGCTGAAGCACTTCCGGGAGGCGGCGGGCTTCACGCAGGAAGAGTTGTCGAACAAGATCCCGTGCGATCGGTCGCAGGTGGCCCGTGTGGAGGCGGGCACGCGCGTCCCGCAGGACACCTTCGCCAAGCAGTGCGATGAGCTGCTGGAGACGGGCGGGGTGTTGCTGCGGTTGTGGGGGCGGATCGACTGGTATCCGGAGGTGCAGCATCCGGACTGGTTCGAGCGGCGGGCGGAGATGGATGCGGAGGCGGTAGCCCTCTGTGCCTATCAAGAGCAGGTCATCCCGGGGCTCTTGCAGACGCCTGACTACGCACACGCACTGTTCAGCCGTCGCACCACGAACGCCGAGAAGGTGGAGGAGCGAGTCCGGGCGCGACTGAGCCGACAGCAGCGCTTCCTGGCGGCCAACGGCCCGTTGTACGTGGCCGTTCTGGATGAGAGCTGCCTGCGTAACGTCGTCGGAAGCCCGGCGGTCATGCGTGACCAGTGCGCGCACTTGCTGAGGGTCGGGCAATACGCCAATATCCGCGTTCAGGTTGCCCCGGCCGACCGTGCCGAGGTCCGGCGACCGAAAGCGTCCATGGCTCTGATCACGCTGCCCGACGGGGAATGCTGGCTCTACTCGGAGTCTCTGGAGCGCGGTCATTTCCACGACGATCCGGCCGTCTTCGCCCGCCACAGCCAGACCTATGATGTGCTCCGGGCGGATGCTCTGTCAGCCCCCGAATCCGCCGCGCTGATCGGCGACTTCATGGAAGGGTACGGGGACCATGGACAAGCACCAGCTGAGCACGGCGATATGGACCAAGAGCAGCTACAGCCACGACGATGGCGGCGACTGCATCGAAGTGGCGCTCACCTGGACGAAGAGCAGCTACAGCGACCGCGACGGCGGCAACTGCATCGAAGTAGCCCCCGGTATCCCCGACGCCGTCCCCGTCCGTGACAGCAAGGATCCGCACGGCCCCGTGCTGGTCTTCCCGACCGGCGGCTGGTCGTCCTTCGTCGACGCCCTCAAGGACGGGGCGTTCCCCGCGGCCGTCTGACCCTCGCCGGGACCCGCAGCGACCTTGGGTTATCGCGCTGACACGGAGTGCTCGGTTCCCTTATGCTGCGGCTTCGGTACCGCCCCGCGTCCGGACGCCGGCGCGCGTTCGCCAATCAGGCAGCGGGGGCGGCCAGTTGGTATTCGGGGGAGGACGATGACTCGGACGGATGTGCCTGCGCAGCCCGGTGAACCCGGCGGTCCGCAGCGGTTGCGGAAGACGCCCGGAGGCTCCCCGCCTCCGCCCCCGCCGCTCGTCCCCGTCCCGCCGGGCGCCAGTGAGGCCACCCGGCTGCTGTGCGCCGGCAGCTACCTGGACGACACCTTCCGCAACGCGGTCATCGACGAGCTGTACGTCCACGAGGAGCGGTTCGCCGCGCCCTCCCTGGGCATCGACGCCGCCCGGGTCCTGGCCCACGCGCTGCGCGCCCGGCGGCTCCAAATGGGCTGGGCGGCGGCGATCCTGGCGGTGTGGATCATGTCGATCCCGCTGTCCCTCGGCCTCGCGGGGCTCTATTTCCTCCCCGTCTTCCTCATGGCGCTGGGCCGCGCCGTCCGCAAGGCGCCGGTCCCGCAGTGGCTGGCCCGTTCCCTCGCCGCCGGCCTGCGCTGGTACGGCCGGCTTTCGCTGGCCCTCCTGTGGCTGACGCTGCTGGTGACGGCGTTCGGCGGCACGGTCGGCATCCTGAGCACGGGCTGGCCGTTCTCCTCGCTGCTCCCCGGCGGGCTGAGCTCCCTGACGAGCGACGTTCCCGACGGCTACAGCTCGTTGGGCAGTTCCTACAGCGGCGGGGCGGGCGGCGGATCCGTGGGCGTCGTCCTCGTGCTGGGCGTGTGGGTCGCGCTGCTGTTGCCGCTGATGGTGGCCCTGCTGGTCGCCCTCCAGCGCGGGCAGTTCGCCCGGGCGCTGGCGCACGAACTGTCCAGGGAGCGCTTCCCCGACGTCATGTCCGACCCTGCTGAGCGGGCCCAGGGCTACCGCTTCCAGCGGCTGCGGGAGCGGGTGCGTATCGAGCAGCACGGGCCGCTGGTGATGTACCGGGCGGCGAACCCGTTCTGCGGCGCCGGATATCCGTACAAGACCTGGTCGTTGTCGGTGGAGCTGAACCCCCGGGCGGACCGCGATCCCGAGCCGCTGGACAACAGCGCGATCCTGGCCCGGATCGTCCCGCTGGTGGAGGCGCTGCGGGTGCCGTCGCCGCACGGTTCGCCGGAGGTGGCGGCCGCGGTGCGCGACCGGCTGCGCGCGATGGAGATCGACGAGTGCGTCTTCCTGCCGGCCGAGGGGCTGCCGACCCGGGCGGCCGCGCCGTACGCACCCGAGGCGTTCGAGACGCATCGGGCGGACGCGGTGGAGGAGGGCGGCGAGACCCGGCGGCACTTCCTGCGCATCCGGGTCGGCGGCTGGAACGAGGGCATCGTCACCACGGTGTTCGTCCGGGTGCACACCCAGGGCGGGATGCTGATGCTGGAGGTCGCACCGCACGTGCTGTGGCCGCTGCGGCAGCACTTCCAGGACGCCGACCGGCTCGCCCACCAGTACCGGCACCACCACCACTTCGGTAAGGCGGTGTGGGCGCTGACCCGCACGCCCCGTTCGGCCGGGGACGCCGTGATGACGCTGGTCCGCGGCCTGTTGTCGGCCTGGCGGCTGGCCACCGCGGGGCACGGCGCGGCGCTGCCCGAGGGCCCCGGAGCCGCCGTACGCGAGCTGGGCTCCTACGGGGAGTCCTCGCTCTTCCAGGAGATGGACGTGGCCCGCTACCTGAAGACCATTCAGCAGCGGGTGGCGGCCGGGGTGACCACGGCACTGCGCGAGGCCGGTTACCAGACCGACGAGTTCGAGCAGCGGATCGTGCATGTCGCCGAGGGCGGCGTCTACGTCGAGTCCGCCCAGGGCGCCGTCGGCATCGGCGACCACAACACGATCAACCACCACACCACTCATGGCGGCTCCGGCCAGAAGGGAAGTGCCCAGCGTGGCAACGGCTGACGAGCGCGGCAACGGCATCCACATCGGCAGCGTCCGGGGCGCCTTCGCCATCGGCGACCACAACACCGTGACCCATTACGAGGGCGGGGCGGCCCCCGCGGACCCGGCGCAGGAGGAACTGCTGCGCGCCGTCCGGGCGCTGCGCGACGATCTGTCCCGGGCGGTGCAGAGCCCGCAGGTCACGGCGCTGAGCGGCGAACTCGCCGAGACCGAAACGGAGATCGCGGACACCGGTGCGGCCGGGCCCGGCCGGGTGGCCCGGCTGCGTACGGCGCTGGCCGACGCCGGGGCCGTGGTGGGCCTGTTGGCCTCCGGCGCCGCGGTCGGTCAGGCGGTCGCGGCCCTGGCGGGGGGCTGACGATGAAGCGCGGCGGCCAGGCCCGCTGGAACAACGAGACCCAGCGCTGGGAGGACGGCACCCCGCCGCCCGCGCCGTACACCGGTCCGCCGCCGCCCCGGCCGTCCTTCACCCCGTCGGTCGGCGGGGACGGTGCGGGAGAAGCCGCGGCCGGCGGCAGAGCCGATGAGGCGGCGGACGCCGCGCCTCCCGCGGACCCCGGCCCACGCACCACCTACCCCTACCCGCACCCCAGCGCCTTACCGAAGTGGTGGTGGTGCCGGTACTGG
>NZ_SDIG01000216.1:0-9487 GCF_004122755.1 Streptomyces sp. TM32 | reverse complement strand
GGTCGGGGGAGGTCTCCCGTAGGGGTGCTGTGTCCCCTACGGGGGCAGTGTTCCGTGCGGGCGCCGCGTCCCGTACGGGTGCTGTGTCCCGTACGGGCGTTGCATCCCCTACGGGCGCTGAGTCCCGTACGGGTGTCGCGGCGCCCGTAGGTGACCCGGCCGTCCGCTGAGCGAGGGCGGGTTGCGGTGCGCCGGTGGCGTCCGGGGCACCGGTTGCGTACGGCGTGCCGGACGGCAGCGGGGCCGGGGCGGTCGGCAGCTCGATGCCCGCCGCAGCGAGCCCGGCCGGTGCGGTCTTCGCCAGGGGTACGCCGTACCGCGCCAGCCGCAGTGGCATCAGCGCATCGACGGGGGCGCGGCGGCGCCAGGCGCGTCCGTAGCGGGCGCGCAGCCGGGCCTGGTAGACGAGGCGGTCCTGTTCGAGCTGGATGACCTCGTCGTAGGAGCGCAGTTCCCACAGCTTCATCCGGCGCCACAGCCGGAAGGTGGAGGGGAAGGCGAGCAGCCAGCGGGTGAGCCGGACGCCCTCCATGTGCTTGTCGGCCGTGATGTCGGCGATCCGGCCGATCGCATGCCGGGCGGCCTCCACGGCCACCACGAACAGCAGCGGGATGACCGCGTGCATCCCGACGCCGAGCGCGTCCGGCCAGGCCGCCGCCCCGTTGAAGGCGATGGTGGCAGCGGTCAGCAGCCAGGCCGTCTGGCGCAGCAGCGGGAACGGGATCCGGATCCAGGTGAGCAGCAGGTCCAGTGCCAGCAGCACCACGATCCCGGCGTCGATACCGATCGGGAAGACGACCGAGAAGCTGCCGAAGCCCTTCTTCTCGGCCAGCGCGCGCACCGCCGCGTACGAGCCGGTGAACCCGATGGCCGCGATCAGGGCAGCCCCGGCGATGACCACACCGATCAGGATGCGGTGGGTACGAGTCAACTGCGCCGTCTGCGTCGCGGACACCCGCGGTCCCTCCCCGGCTCGGCGAAATGGCGCGCCTAGCGTGGCACACCCTCGATTCCGGGCCGGTAGAGGGTTCGGGCGGCCCCGGTGCGATCAGCCCTGGGCTTGGTGGCCCCGGTGGGCTCAGCCCTTGGGCTTGGTGGCGGCGGCGACGGCTTCCTTGGCGGCGGCCTGGACCTGCTTGAGCAGATCGGCGCCCTTGGGGGCGTCCGCGCCGGCCAGGCCGGCACCGTTGAAGTTGATCGTGACGACGATGTTGGAGTCGCGGGCGACGACCGTGGTGTTCTTGAAGTCGTTGCCCTCCTTCTTCACGTCGTAGGTGATCGCGGTCGCCTCGTCGCCGGTGCCGGACGTCTTGACGGCCGACAGCTTCTTGGCGCCCTTGGTGTCCTTCGCCTCGCTGACCTGCTTGGTGTAGAAGTCCGTCGCGCGCTGCTCGCCGGAGCCGACGCCGGGGTCGGAGTCATAGCGCTGGTAGCCGATGTCCAGCCAGCGGAACTGGGTGCCGTCGACACCGTTCTCGTCGGAGCTGGTCCACGAGCAGGTGCCGTGGGTGGAGTTGTCCGAGGAGGTGCCCCGGTTCCCGGAGGCGTCCTTCACCTTGGGCAGCATCTTCTTGATGGTGCCCTTGGAGAACGCCTCGCACGGGTTCGGGAGGTTCTTGTACTTCGCGGGCGCGACGGACGGCGTGGAGGCCTTGCCGGAGCTGCTGGAGGGAGCGGAGGCGGAGGCGTCACCGGAGCTGTCGCTGTCCGAGCCGGAGCAGCCGGCGACGAGCAGCACCGGAACTGCTGCGCAGGTGAGAAGGCTGGCGAGTCGCTTGGCTGAACGGTGCATGGTTCCTTCGCTGTTCGTCGTCGGGTCGGTGTGACCGGCCGTGGGGCCGCCCGTCCCGTCTACGGGCAGTGCTAGACGGCACGGTACGCGGCGCGACGGGGTGGGTGACCGATTCCTGTGGATGAGAGCGCAGTCCAAAACGGGCGCTTCTTCGCCTTGTGTGGCGAGTCGGTCAAGGTGTGCGATTCGGACTATTCGCTGAGGCTGTCGGCGAGGTCGTCGGCCAGGGAACGGGCCTTGTCCTGCAGTTCCTGGCTTTCGGGCAACATCGTTTTGTCCGTGGACCACTGGTCGTACGTGAGCGTCACGATGACATTCGACGTGCGAAAGACCACAGTGACGTCCCGGTGTACTCCGGAGTCCGCTGTGATCAATTTGTCGTTGAGGAAGGCCGCGTCCGCGAGGCCGTCCAGGACGCGGGGGGCGATCGAGCCGCTCGGCTGCGTGCTCGGGGCGGACGTCGGCGAGGGGCTGCCGGACGGCGCCTTCCCCTTCGGGTCCGAGGCGCCGTTCGGAACGGGTCCGGTGTCCTTGTCCTTGCCCTTGGGGGCGGAGTCCTTGTCCTTCGGGGCGGACGGGGACGACGCGGCGGGGGGCGGGGAGCCGGCGCCGGACGGAATCTTCGCGGCCAGCTCCTTGTCCTCGTAGATCCCCTGCGCCTTGTCGTCATCACTGACGGCGCCGTCGTACGACACCACGCGCTGGATGTCGAGGCCGATGTGGCGGGTGCCGGCGGTGGACTCGCGGGTCCAGCGGCAGCCGACGCGGCGGTCGGTGTCATAGGTGATGTCGGCCTGGCCGCCGTAGACCTTGTCGGCCTCGGCGCCCGACAGCGGCTGGCCGTCGCCGGGCAGCATGTCGCGGATGGCGCTGCGCGAGGGGAGTCCGCAGGCCTCGGGGAGGGTCTGGTAGCGGCCCGGTTCGGCGGCGGGGTTCGAGCTGGCGGCGCCCCCGTCCTTGGCGTCGGCGCCGCTGCCGTCCGAGCCGGAGCCGTCGGTGCAGCTGGCGAGGCCGACGGCCAGGGCCGCGGCCGCGACCAGTGCGGCACCGGGTACGAACGACTTACGTGGCATCGCTCGCGGCTCCTTCCCCTGGGAAATCTGGTTGCCGCCGGTCGGCGGCCGATGGACACAATGTCTATCGCACGTCTTGCCGCCCACGCCGGTTCGCAGTCCAAGATCGGATAAGTTGTCCGGCTTTTGCGTTTTTCATAAATTCGGGGGAATGAGGAAGTTATGTCCTACGTCGAGGTGCCTGGTGCCCAGGTTCCGATCCGGATGTGGACGGACCCGGCCGGGGTCGAGGACGTAGCCATGCAGCAGCTGCGCAATGTCGCCACCCTGCCGTGGATCAAGGGCCTGGCCGTGATGCCGGATGTGCACTACGGCAAGGGCGCGACGGTCGGTTCGGTGATCGCCATGCGCGGCGCGGTCTGCCCGGCGGCGGTCGGTGTCGACATCGGCTGCGGCATGAGCGCGGTGAAGACCTCGCTCACCGCCAATGACCTGCCCGGCGATCTGTCCCGGTTCCGCTCGAAGATCGAGCAGGCCATTCCGGTGGGGCGCGGGATGCATGACGCCCCGGTCGACCTCGGGCGGTTGCACGGCTTCCCGACGGCGGGGTGGGAGGACTTCTGGGCGCGGTTCGGGGGCGTCGCCGAGGCGGTCAGGTTCCGGCAGGAGCGGGCGACCAAGCAGATGGGGTCGCTCGGGAGCGGCAACCACTTCATCGAGTTCTGCCTCGACGACGACGGTGCGGTGTGGCTGATGCTGCACTCCGGCTCCCGGAACATCGGCAAGGAGCTCGCCGAATTCCACATGGGGCAGGCGCAGAAGCTGCCGCACAACCAGGGCCTGGTCGACCGCGATCTCGCCGTCTTCATCGCGGACACCCCGCAGATGGCGGCGTACCGCAACGACCTGTTCTGGGCGCAGGAGTACGCCAAGTACAACCGGGCCGTGATGATGGCGCTGTTCCAGGACGTGGTCCGCAAGGAGTTCAAGAAGGCCAGGCCGGTGTTCGAGCCGGTGATCTCCTGCCACCACAACTATGTGGCGGAGGAGCGCTACGAGGGCATGGACCTGCTGGTGACCCGTAAGGGCGCGATCCGGGCGGGCAGTGGCGAGTTCGGCATCATCCCGGGCTCGATGGGCACCGGCTCGTACATCGTCAAGGGCCTGGGGAACGCTGCGAGTTTCCAGTCCGCCTCTCACGGCGCCGGCCGCAAGATGAGTCGGAACGCCGCGAAGAAGCGGTTCTCGACGCGGGATCTGATGGAGCAGACGCGGGGTGTGGAGTGCCGTAAGGACTCCGGGGTGATCGATGAGATCCCCGGCGCCTACAAGCCGATCGAGAAGGTCATGGAGCAGCAGCGGGACCTGGTCGAGGTGGTCGCCCACCTCAAGCAGGTGGTGTGTGTGAAGGGCTGAGTGAGGGAGGGACGGCGCGGTGCCGGGTGCGCCGCGCCGTTCTTCATGTGCCGCCGGGCCGTTGCTTACTGAGCCGGGCCGTTGGGGCGTCAGGTCGCCGCCTGGGCTCAAGTCGTACGGTGCACCTTGGTGTTGGAGGCCTGGGCGCGGGGGCGGACCACCAGGAGGTCGATGTTGACGTGGGCGGGGCGGGTGACCGCCCAGGCGACGGTGTCGGCGACGTCCTCGGCGGTGAGCGGCTGGTCGACGCCCTCGTAGACCTTGGCGGCTTTGGCGGTGTCGCCGCGGAAGCGGGTGGTGGCGAACTCGTCGGTCCGGACCATGCCGGGGGCCACCTCGATGACGCGCACGGGTTCGCCGCACAGCTCCAGGCGGAGGGTCTCGGCGATGACGTGCGCGCCGTGCTTGGCCGCGACGTAGCCGCCGCCGCCCTCGTAGGTGCCGTGGCCCGCGGTGGAGGACAGCACGACGACGGTGCCGTCGCCGGAGGCGGTGAGCGAGGGCAGCAGCGCCTGGGTCATGTGGAGCACGCCCAGCACATTGACCTCGTACATGGCGCGCCAGTCGGCGGGGTCACCGGTGGCGACCGGCTCCGCGCCCAGGGCCCCGCCGGCGTTGTTGACCAGGACGTCGAGGGAGGGATAGCGGTCGAGAGTGGCCGCGAAGGCGTCGACGGCGGCGCGGTCGGTGACGTCGAGCGCATACGCCTCGGCGTGCGGCAGCTCGGCGGCGAGCGCCTCGATGCGGTCCTTGCGGCGGGCGGTGAGCACCACGTGATAGCCGGCCGCGGCCAGCGCTCGCGCGGTGGCCGCGCCGATGCCGCTGCTCGCTCCGGTGACGACGGCGGTACGGGCCTCGGCGGTCATGGCACTCTCCTCGGGGCGTTGGGGTCCCCTGCTCCTCATGAGCTCGGGGTGCCCGGCCAGAATATGCGTGGGGTGGTCAGCGGCCTCTGGGGGCGTACATGAGCACGGCCATTCCGGCCAGGCAGATCAGCGCTCCCAGCACGTCCCAGCGGTCGGGTCGGTAGCCGTCGGCGACCATGCCCCACGCCAGCGAGCCCGCGACGAAGATGCCGCCGTACGCGGCGAGGATGCGCCCGAAATCGGCGTCCGTCTGGAGCGTGGCGACAAAGCCGTAGAGCCCCAGCGCGATCACTCCGGCGCCGATCCAGACCCAGCCCTTGTGTTCGCGGACGCCTTGCCAGATCAGCCAGGCGCCGCCGATCTCGAAGAAGGCGGCGACTACGAAGAGCATGGCCGAACGTGCGATCACCATGGCTCAAAGCCTACGGAAAAAGCACCTGCTCATCCGCGGACCGCACGTGCTCGGCTGCGGGTCGGATGTGCGGTGCCTCGGGTCGCCGGTGCTCTGCCGCGGATCGCATGGGCTCGGCCGCGGATCGCACGGCGCGGACGCGGGCCGCAGGTGCTCGGCGGCGGGTTGCCGGCGCCCGGCGGCGGATCGCATGGCTCGGCCGCGGATCGGTGTCAGTGGGGTGTGAGAGCTTCGAGGGCATGTTGATCGAGCGGGCTTATGTGAACCTTCCGGAGGGCGAGGGGACGGACGAGGACGGCTGGCCCTGGACGGTGCCGTGCGTGCGCCAGCTGGCCGAGGAGGGGTTGAGATTCCGGGCTCCGGTCACCTTTCTGGTCGGGGAGAACGGTTCGGGGAAGTCGACGCTGGCCGAGGCGTTGGCGGAGGGGTTCGGGCTGGATTCCTACGGCGGCTCGGCCGGCTACAAATACGCCAGCTCGCGGGAGGCGTCGCTGCTCGGCGGGCTGATGCGGTTCGACCCCACGCGGGAGGGGCGCGGGATGATCCGCGGGCCGCGGACCCGCCGGCGGGGGTTCTTCCTGCGGGCCGAGACGGCGCTGGAGGCGCTGAACGGCGAGCGGAGGGCACAGCGGCTGTCACGGTCTCCGGACGAGATGAGCCACGGGGAGGGCTTTCTGCTGGCCTTCCGCGAGCGGTTCGCGCAGCGCGGCCTGTATGTGCTGGACGAGCCGGAGGCGGCACTGTCCTTCTCCTCCTGTCTGGAACTGATAGGGCTGATGGGCGAGTTGGGGAGCGGTGGCGCGCAGATCATCTGCGCCACCCACTCCCCGCTGCTGACCGCGCTGCCCGGTGCCGAGATCGTGGAGGTCGGCGAGCACGGGATACGGCGGGTGCAGTGGGCGGAGCTGGGGCTGGTCGACCACTGGCGGCGCTATCTCAGCGACCCGCGGGCCTATCTGCGGCATGTCCTTGCGGGGTGAGGGCGGTGGCTATGGGCCCGCCCTCCTCGGGCTCGGCACCGGTCCAGTGCACCAGGGCGGTGCGTAGCGCGCGGGCGCGCTCGGCGGGGGCGGTGGCATCGGTGGCCCAGGCGACATAGCCGTCGGGGCGTACCAGGACGGCCGTGCGGCGGGTGCTGCGCCAGTGGACGGTCACGGTGCGGTCCTCGGCGGGGCGTACGCCGCCGGGCTCGTCGGCGGGGGTGATCAGCACGAACCTGCCCTGACGGAGCACCTCGTAGAGGCGGCTGCCGTCGGCCAGCCGGACGTCGGGGGCGCGGTGGCCGGCCAGCCGGTGGGCGCCGGGGCCGGCGGGGTAGGCGATGCCGATGCCGGAGATCGTGCGGATGGCACGGTCGGACAGCAGCCGCAGACGTGTGAGGAGCCGGGCGGCGAGGGTGCGGGCGAGGCGTCCGGGAGCGGAGTGCAACAGGGCGAGCCGGACCAGGGCGCCGCTGCTGCGCAGCACCGCCCTGCCCACCGGATGGCGCTCGGTCTGGTAGCTGTCGAGCAGGCTGTCGGGGGCGTGGCCCCGGAGCACCGCGGCCAGCTTCCAGCTGAGGTTGGCGGCGTCCTGGAGGCCGGTGTTCATGCCCTGGCCGCCGGCGGGGGAGTGCACATGGGCGGCGTCGCCGGCGAGGAAGACCCGGCCGACGCGGTACTCGGGGACCTGGCGCTCGTCGCTGTGGAAGCGGGAGATCCAGCGGGCGTCGTGCATGCCGTAATCGCTGCCGAGGGCGCGCCGGGCGATCTCGCGGACCTCGTCGAGGTCGACGGGCGCGTCGTCGCCGGCCTGATGGCGGCGGTTCCAGCCGATGACGCGATGCCACCCGTCACCGAACGAGCCGATCAGCGCGAATGCGTCCCCGGTGGCGTTGACGGTGAAGGGGGAGTCGGGCTCCTGAGCCAGCCGGACATCGGCGAGCACCAGGGAGCGGATCACGGACTTGCCGGGGAAGGGCAGACCGACGGCCTCGCGGACGGCGCTGCGGACGCCGTCGGTCCCGACGGCATAGGCGGCGCGGAGGCTGCCGAGGCCCTCCGGGGTGCGGAAGCGCACCGTCACGCCCCCGCCGTCCTGGTCGAGGCCGAGCACCTCGGATTCGTAGCGGAAGGTCACACCGGCCTCGCGGGCCCGCCGCTCCAGCAGCCGCTCGACCTCGAACTGCGGGGTGATCAGCACGAAGGGGAAGCGGGAGTGGAGCCGGCTCGCGTCCAGGCGTGCGTCACCGAAGAGGCGGAGGGAGGCGAGCGGATGGCCGCCGGCGACCAGCTCGTCGGCGAGGCCGCGGGCGTCCAGCTGTTCCAGGGTGCGGGCATGGACCGCCAGGGCGCGGGTGAGGTTGCTGATCGTGCCGGGCCGGCGCTCCAGAAGGGTGACCCTCAGCCCCGCCTCGGCGAGGTCTCCGGCGAGCAGCAGGCCGGTCGGGCCGGCGCCCACCACGAGGACGTCCGTGTCGCGGGTTGCCCCCGCCGGGTCGTTCCGGGCGCCGTTGTCCCTGTTCCTGGGGTTCCTGGCATCCATGGCTTCCGCCTCCTGTGCCCTGTGGCGACTGTGACCAACTGTGCGAGTGGGGTAGCTGTGCGCGATCGGAATCCGTGCCAACGCATGTTGGTCAACGCTTGTTGGCAAGCGTAGGTCGGTCCGGCCTGGAATGTCAACGGTCGTTGGCCTACAGTTGTGGGCATGGCCGATCACGCTCCCTCCGCCGCCGGCACCGCGCCCGAAGACGCGCTGGCAGCCGCACTGTCCGGCGACTCGGGTGCTCCCGGTGCTCCCGCGGGCCCGGCATCCGGCGACGCGGTGGCAGCCGCCGCCCGTCCCCGCCGCTCCGCCGCCACCCGCGCCGCGATCCTGGCCGCCGCCCGGGACCGCTTCGCCGCGGACGGATACGAGCGCGCCACCATCCGCGCCATCGCCAGGGACGCGGGCATCGACCCGTCGATGGTGATGCGCTACTACGGCAACAAGGCGGGCCTCTTCGCGGCCGCCTCCGAGATCGAGGTGCACGCACCGGACCTCACCCACGTCCCGCGCGACCAGGCCGCCGCCCGGCTCGTACGCCACTTCCTGGAGCGCTGGGAGTGCGACGAGACGCTGACGGCGATGATGCGCGTCGGCGTCACCAACGAGGCCGGCGCGGAGCGGATGCGCGGCGTGTTCGCCGAGCAGATCGAGCCGGTCCTCGCCGCGGTCTGCCCGGTCCCCGAGGAGGCCCCGACCCGCGCCGGGCTGGTCGCCTCGCAGATCCTCGGCATGGCGCTCTGCCGCTACGTCCTGCACGTCCCGCCGGCCGTCGGCCTCACCCACAACGAGGTCGTCGCCTGGCTGGCGCCCACCATCCAGCGCTATCTGACGGCCGAACACCCCTGAGAGCCAGGAGGGTTCAGCGCGCGTAGGCCGTCGGCGGGACCCCGACGGTGGCGGTGACATCGCGGATCAGATGCGCCTGATCGCTGTAGCCCAGCTCGGCGGCGAGCGCGGCCCAGTCGACCTCCGCGTCGGACGCGGCGCGCTCCAGTGCCTCGTGCACCCGGTAGCGCAGCACCACCCACTTAGGGCTGACCCCGACGTATCCGGCGAACAGCCGCTGCAGGGCCCGCAGGGACATGCCCTCGGACCGTGCGAAGTCCGCGACCCGGCGGATCGTCCGGTCGGTACGGATCCGGTCGGCCAGCCGCATGGCGAGCCGGGCCTGGTCGAGGATCCGCGGCTCGGCCCGCAGGAGCGGGGTCAGCACGGCGTCGAGCGCGGCGACCCGGGCGTCCTCGTCGTCCGGCTCCAGTACGGCGGCAGCGGTGGCGTCGGTGTGCCCGAAGGCCGTCGCCAGCGGCAGCCGGCGGTCCGTCCAGTCGGTGACCGGCCGCTCCGGGGTGAACGGCCGGAACCCGCCGGGCCGGAACTGCACCCCACACACCCGCCCGCGCCCCGCCAGCTGCTGGGCGAACACCTCCCGCCCGGCAGCTGGCGGGGCGCGGGCGGGTGTGTG
>NZ_SDIG01000215.1:0-9620 GCF_004122755.1 Streptomyces sp. TM32 | reverse complement strand
ATCATCCCCGTCCCCGCGTCGGCGTCGGGGAGTGTGGTGCAGGTTTCCGTGAGGTGGATCTTGTAGCCCATCCAGAAGGCCCGCACCCGCTCGGCCGGGCCCGGCCACAACGTGCCTGGGCGGGGTTCCCTCCTCGGTCGGACAGCTCCGCCGTACCAGGGTTCCGGGCGCGGTGTCCTGGCTCGCGTAGCGACCGCGCAGCGGCTCGGCCTGGACGCCGCGTCCGGGTTCCTGGTACGCCCCTTGGGGTGTCCGGCCGAGGAGGGAACCCCGCCTTCACCACCCGCACCACGACGCTCCCGCACCCAACCGACCAGCCCCCACCCCCTCCGAGGAGGACCCGCCGGAGGCAGCCTGTCGCCTTCGCCGGCGCCCAATGGACCTCACGTTCGAGATGTCCGCGGACCTGTGCTTACGGTGCGCTCGACGAGCACCGACTACGAATAGGACTGGGGAACAGGTGAGCAACGCAGCGACACCACCGGTGAGTGCAGCAGAGCTTCGACGGCGCGTCCGAGCTGTCGAGGCGCTCAAGGCCAAGACGCGAGAAATGGCCGTGGCCACGGTGTTGTCCACCCGCGGGGGAGCGGAGAAGGCAGCCTTGGCGAAGGAGGATGCCGACCTGGCGGCAAGGGAGGCTGCGGCGGCGGCCCTGCGTCTTTTCGACAACGACGCGGAACTCGTTGCGGAGTTGCTGGGTATATCGGCAGAGGAGCTGGAACGGGACGCGAAGCCTGTTACCGCCGCTCGGGCGAAAGAGGTGATCGAGGAACTTCGGGCACGTGCCGACCGTACGCGCACCCGTCGCACCCGAACCTCCAGGACGGAGGGAGCAGCGGCTCCCGCCGTGCCGCCCGCGGCTGCCTCAGCCAATGACGGCATGGTCGATGCCGCCTAAACGAGACGGCCTCGGGCCCGGACTGTTCCCGCTCGCAGCGGTACGGTCCGGGCCCGAGGCCGTTGATGAACAGCTCTCCCTCATCGACGCCCCAACGCCTGAGCATGGACACCCTGGCCGCACTGTGCGACATCCTCGACGTCGGCGTGGCTGACCTGATCGAGGTCACCGTCGTGGGCGCACAGGTCCGCAAGACCGCTGACACGAGCGGTCCGGTCGTGCCGCCGCCGGTGCGGCGCTCCACCCTCCGCCGCCCCGAGGGGCTGTGAACGCCCGCCAGTGGCGCCGGGCCGAGCAGGCCCGCGCCGCCGAAGAGATCGTCACCGTCCTCACCCGGCAGCTGCCCGGCGCCAACCCCGCCCGGCTGGCCGAACAGCTCGCGGGCTTGAGGCTGTTACCGACGCAGACCGATCGGGTCCTGGAGCACCTGCGCAAACACTCCGGCGCGCTGGTCTCCGGGGACTCCAGCGGCCTGCCGGGACTGATCCGGCTGCTGGACGTCCTGGCCGCCGAACACCCCACGGTGCGGCGCGCGAGCTGCGCTCGGTGCGGCACAGTCCGCCGCCTGCCCTACCGCATCGACGGAGCCGCGACGTGTGCCCGCTGCTACACCCGTGCCCGTCTCAAACCGTGCGTGCGATGCGGGCAGATGGGCCAGCCCGCGTTCCGCGAGAGGGGCGGTGTGGTCTGCGCACGCTGCAAGAGCCGGGACCCGGCGGCGCGGCGCAGGTGCGCCGGGTGCGGCCGCCTGGCCCGGTCGCCTACCGCATCGAGGGCAAGCCGCTGTGCCAGAACTGCGGGCCGCGCAAGCTCTACACCTGCGCGGCCTGCGCACGCGAGAACCAGCGGGCCCACGCGATCACCGAGGACGGGCCGCTGTGTCCACGTTGTTACCACCGCGGATGGGAGAGGGAGTGCTGCCGGTGCGGGCGCATGACGTGGTCGGTGCGCGTCGCCAACCGGCAGGCGGGCACCTGGATCTGCTATCGCTGCTGGATCCCCCCGACGGCCACGTGCACCGGCTGCGGACAGGAACGGCCCTGCGTGCGGGGCACCACCCTGGGCCGTCCGGTCTGCTCCACCTGCCATGCCCGGCAACGTCCCGCGCACCGCTGCGCGAGGTGCGGCTGGACGAGAAAGATCCGCACGACGCTGCCCTGGGGCCGGTCTGCGCTCCCTGCTACGAGAGGCTGCGGCGCGCGCCGGCGCCGTGCACCGCCTGCGGCCACTGCCGCCCCCTGGTCGGGTTGAGTGCCGCCGGCAGCGGCGTGTGCGGGCCCTGCTCGGGCGACGGACGCAACTGGACCTGCCGCCGGTGCGGCCACGTCGGCCTGCTCGTCGCCGGTGAACACTGCCTGGCCTGTGTCGTCCACGACCGCGTCGACGCCTTGCTGTCCGGCCCGGACGGCACTGTGCACCCGCAGCTGTCCGCGGTGCGCGACCTGCTCCTTGAGGACTGCGCGCCCGAGCAGGTCCAGCACTGGCTCTACGCCACCGTGTGGGCCGATCTCCTGGGCCAACTCGCCGCCGAGGGCGGCGAGATCACCCATGCGCGCCTCGATGCCCTCCCGCCCGGATAGGCCTCCGCTATTTGCGGCAGGTCCTGGTGAACACCGGGGTCCTGGGGGCCCGCGCCGAGGACCTCGACTCCGTCGAACCCTGGGTGGAGCACCTGCTGGCCGGCAAGCCGCCGCACATCGCCGCGCTCGTCCGCCCGTACGTCTCCTGGTCCGTCCTGCGCCGGGTTCGTTCCCGTGCGGCCCGCACTCGGGTGACCCGCAGCGTCCGCAAGTACGCACGCGCCCGCATCGGCCTGGCCGTGCAGTTCCTGACCTGGCTGGACGCACGCGGCCAGGTCCTGGCCACCGCGACACAGGCCGACGTCGACGTCTGGCTGGCAGGCGGGACCACCACCCACTACCGGCTGCGGGACTTCCTGCGCTGGGCCCACGCCCGCCGGCTCTGTGGCGACGTCACCATCCCCTGGCTCGGCCGGGACGGACTGCCCGAACATGTCCTGTCCCAGGACGACCGCTGGGGCCTGCTGCGACGCTGCCTTCAGGACGAGGGCGTCGCGCTCCACCTACGGGTCGCCGGCGCCCTCGTCCTCCTCTACGGCCAGGTCCCGTCCAGGATCGTGGAGCTGACCCGTGACCACCTGACCGTCAACGGCTCCGGCACCTACCTGGCCTTCGGACGCCAGCCGGTCCTGCTGCCCCCCCCACGCTCGCCTCGCTCGTCCGGCAACTCGCCGACCAGGCAGCACCCGGACGGCGTCCCCTCATCCACCAGGACACCCGCCCCTGGCTGTTCCCCAGTTCCCAGCCCGGAACCCATCTCGATTCCGGCCGTCTGGCCACGCTCCTCAACAACCGGGTCAGCATCTTCATCCGCCCCGCCCGCGGCGGGTCGCTCTGCGAACTCGCCGCCGACCTGCCCGCTCCTGTCCTGGCCGAACTCCTCGGACTGTCGATCGCAACCGCGACGCGGTGGACGGCCCTGGCCGGGCGCGACTGGACCGACTACCTGGCCGCCCGCGCCGCCGATCATGACCGCGGACTGTCAGACCTGCCCTCTACGCTGACACCGCGGTAACAGCGAAACCGAAGGGCCGGTGACCACGACGACCATGCACGAGCCCTTGCCCCTGCCGGGGATGCCCGCCCCCAACTCCCCGTCCGACACCGAACAACTCGCCCTGCTCGGCACACCCCAGCCGGTCAAAGTCCCCGCGCAACTGTGGCGCTCCTGGCTCACCGATCCGCTCATCGCCGCCAGGTTCAAGGCCAAGCGATACCGACGTTCCGAACGTCTGTGCTGTCCTTGGCTGGCCGCGGTGTCGTCGACGGGCCATGGTTCCTTCCGCGCCGCCAGCCTGCCCGGGAGGTCCCGCAGGGGCACGGTCCCCGCCCACCTGTTCGCCTTCCAGCTTGAACACGGCGTCATACCCCGGCTCGGCTGGTCCGGCGCCGACGATCCCGTTCTCTGCCACCGGTGTGACTCCCACGGCTGCACCAACCCCGCCCACCTGCGGCTGGGCACCGCCGCCGAGAACCGCGCGGAATGGGCCCGCCGCCACCGCAACCCCACCGGACCGCTCGCCGATGTCCGCGGGGCAGCCAGACGTCCCCGAGCCATCGCCGCCGCGATTCGAGCCGGACTCGCCGCCGGCGAGGACCCACGCGCCATCGAGGAGCGGATTCACACGGCAGAAGACGCAGGACTCCCCTTCACCTTGTGGTGACCAACCCGCCGACGGAGGACTCCATGAAGCCGGCTGCCGATCAGAGCTGCCATCCCTGGCGAGTTAGAAGTCGGAACTCCCTCGGCGCCGGTCGGTTCACGGCTAGAAGTCCAGTGCGGCGAGGTGGTCGGCAGTGCCGCCGCGCCACTCAACGAGAAAAATGGTCGCGTCGTCACTGGTGGTCCCGCCCCTCTCCCGCTTGAGGGCGTGAGACAGGTCCCGGGCCATGTGCTGCACACCCTGCGTGGTGGGCCCAATGCGCTCGACGATGTCGATCATGCGTCCCTCGCCGAACTGCTCCTGGCCGCTGAAGTGTTCCTCGACCAGCCCGTCGGTGTAGAACAGCACCCGGTCACCCGGCTGGAGACCGATCGAGGAGATCAGGGGTTCAGCGCCTCCGAAGCCGACCGGAAGCGTCCCGGGGCCTTCCAGGGTCTGCGCCACGCGGTGGTCACGGATCAGTAGTGCGGCGGGATGGCCGGCATTGACCCATTGCAGGTGGCCGGTTGCGACGTTCAGGTCCATCATCTGCGCGGTGACGAACTGATCGGGGCCGAACTGTTCATCGATAGCCCGGTCCATGAACGCGTACTTTTCGGGCAGGCGGATGCCGGCGCGTCGGGCGTGCCGGTAGGCGCTCACAGCGACGGTCGCCAGCACAGAAGCGTTCAGGCCGTGGCCCATCGCGTCGAGGATGGCTAGGTGCAGGATGTCGTCGTTGAGTGCGTAGTCCAGACTGTCCCCCGCAACGTTGTAGGCTGGCTCCAGAATGCCGGCCACCGAAACCTGCGGAGTGTTCATCGACAGTGGCGGCAGCAAAGACCACTGAATTTCCGCAGCCAGACTCATCGGATGACGCCGACGGGCCTGGAAGAACCGGTCCGTGTACGCGTTCTTGGTCACCAACATGTCCGCGACCAGACCGGCCAGCCGCCGCAGCAACCGCCGGTCGTCCTCCCCGACCATGTCCAGGGTGAGCGCCATCACCCCGACCTCGTCACTTCCGTCCAGCAAGGGCAGATACACCCGCACACCGTCAGCCTGGACATCCTCGACCACGGCCAAACTGAGAAATGCCTCCCCCGCCCGGGACCCGTCGATAGGCACCGCCTCGCCAACGGTGAGACCCCTGCCCTGGAGCGGAACCAGCTCAAGTTGCTCGTAGCACTGCAGCAGGATCGACACATCCCGGCCCCCGACCCTGCTCACCTCCTCCGCAACCAGCGGAGCGATAAGCTGCGGTGGCATCTCATGAGCCCGGTCCAGCAACCGCCCCAAAAGCCGCTCACCGAACCCCTCCGAGAGATCCGCCGCAACGGCACGGTTATGGGGCCGCCCCTTCTCCACTGCGTCTTCCCTCTCGCTCGCCCAAACTCCGTGTGTCAACGATCTCAGCAGACCACAGGAAAATTGGGTCAGACGCGCACCGGGGGTTTCACGAAACCAGGCGAGCTGTGTCGTAGGCCTCGGACGACCCTGAGCAACCTCACTGACGACCCACCCGACGCCGTCCCCAGGGCGGAATACCGCAGCCTCCGGATAAGTGCTCTCTACCAGTTTTCCGCGCCTCCAGCCTGCCCGGGAGGTCCCGCAGGGGCACGGTCCCCGCCCACCTGTTCGCCTTCCAGCTTGAACACGGCGTCATACCCCGGCTCGGCTGGTCCGGCGCCGACGATCCCGTTCTCTGCCACCGGTGTGACTCCCACGGCTGCACCAACCCCGCCCACCTGCGGCTGGGCACCGCCGCCGAGAACCGCGCGGAATGGGCCCGCCGCCACCGCAACCCCACCGGACCGCTCGCCGATGTCCGCGGGGCAGCCAGACGTCCCCGAGCCATCGCCGCCGCGATTCGAGCCGGACTCGCCGCCGGCGAGGACCCACGCGCCATCGAGGAGCGAATCCGAGCGGCAGAAGACGCATGACGGCGGTCTTCGTAAGCGGCTCTGATCCACTTCTTGTGGTTTGGTGACAGGGCGTCACAATCTGCTGGCAGGATGGTCGTTCGTGTGATTGCAGCGTGTTCTCGACGTTCTCCGCGACCTTCTCCCATCTGTCGTCCGTGGTGGTGGACGAGGTCAGGTCGGACGGCGGCGGGATAGCCCTCACGGCGCGAACGGTGACGCGTGAGGCGGCGTGTCCCGGCTGCGGCTCAGTGTCCGGCCGTGTCCATGGTGGTTACCGACGGCGTCTTGCCGACCTCGCAGCGGCCGGACGGCAGGTCGTGGTCGATCTGCTGGTGCGACGGTTCCTCTGCCCGGCCGCTGAGTGCCCTCGCCGCACGTTCGTCGAGCAAGTGGACGGGCTCACCGAGCGGTTCGCGCGGCGCACATCGCTCCTGCGCCGCTCGCTCGAGAAGATCGCGCTCGCGCTCGCCGGACGGCCAGGAGCCCGGCTGGCCGCACATCTGGCCATGCCGACGAGCGCGAACTCCTTGCTCAGGCTCGTGCGCAGGCTTCCGGACAGGCAGGTCGGGGCCGCGCCCCGGGTGCTGGGTATTGATGAATTGCCCTGAAGAAGGGGCACGTGTACGGGACGATCATCTTGAACATGGAGACCGGCGAACGCGTCGACGTCCTACCCGACCGCACTGCGGAGACCCTCACCACGTGGCTGAACGCACACCCCGGGGTAGAGATCGTCTGCCGGGACAGGGCCAGCGCCTACGCCGAGGCCGTACGCACGGCCTGCCCCGACGCGACCCAGGTCGCAGACCGGTTCCATTTGTGGAAAAACCTGTGCGAAACCGTCGAGAAGTGCGTTGCCACGCACCGCAGTTGCCTCGCCGAGGCTACCGAGGACACGCCTGCCGATGCCACTGACGAGCAGAAGACCGCGACCCGCGAGGAGGTCCCGGTGCGGCCGGAGGGGATGCGCGTGATCCGACGCCGCGAGCGTCACGCCGCCGTGCACGCCCTCTATGACAAGGGCGTCCCCATCCAGGCGATCTCCGAGGCGCTCGGCCTGGACCGCAAGACTGTAACCCGCTACGCACACGCCGCCACGCCCGAGGACGCGTCGCTGGCCACCGGCTCGCGCCGCCAGGGCCAGATCCACGCCTACTCGCCCTACCTGCACCGACGGTGGAACGAGGGCTGCACGGACGCGACACGGCTCCACGCGGAGATCGCTGAGCTCGGCTTCACCGGCAGCAAACGGACCGTGCGCCGACACCTCCAGGACATCCGGGCCAGCGGCAAACCTGCACCCGACAAGCCCAAGGCGCTCACGGTCCGCACCGCTACCTGGCTGATCACCTCGCACCCGGACCACCTGGACGACAGCAGCGCGCTCAAGCTCAAGAAGCTCCTCGCCCGCTCTCCCGAACTGGACGCCGTCGCCGCGTGCGTCCGTTCCTTCGCCGCGATGATGACCGAGCGCCGAGGCGGCGACCTGGAGAACTGGCTCACCAGCGCCCAGGACACCAGGATGAAGCCGCTGCAGAGCCTGGCCCGCGGCCTCCGCCAGGACTTCGACGCCGTCACCGCCGGCCTCACCCTGGAATGGAACTCCGGCAAGGTCGAGGGCAACGTGAACCGGGCGAAGCGAATCAAGAGGGACGGATACGGCCGCGCCGGATTCGACCTCCTCCGCCGGCAAATACTCCTCGCCGACTGACAGACCGTCACCCTCCGCAACCGCCCCACAAGAAGTGGATCAGAGCCTCGTAGGCTCTGTCGCTGATCTTGTGATCGGGCGATCTCCGGGCGGCGCGGCTGTGATCATGGTTCGCGTGTACTTCGGGGAGCTTCGAGGCGCTTCTTCCTCATCTGACGGGTGTCGTCGTGGAGTTGGTGGATCGGTCGGTCGGCGGGATCACCCTGCATGCCCGCGCGCGTGCGGCCGATGGACTGTGCCCGCACTGCGGCAGTTCTTCGGGACGGGTGCACGGCAGGTATCTGCGGCGGCTGGCGGATGCGGCGATCAGCGGGGCTCGGGTGGTGATCGAGCTGCTGGTGCGCCGGTTCCGCTGCCTCAACACCGCCTGTGCGGCCGTGACGTTCGTCGAACAGGTTGCCGGGCTGACCAGCCCGCATGCCCGCTTCAGCCCGCTGCTGCGCGGGATGCTGACCAGCATCGCGGTGGCACTGGCCGGGCGGCCGGGGAGCCGGCTCGCGGCAGCCCTGGGGGTGCCGGTGGCGAAGGACACGCTGTTACGCCTCCTGCGGGCCCTGCCCGAGGAGCCAGTCGAGCCGGTCAGAGTGCTGGGCGTCGACGATTTCGCCATGCGCAAAGGCGACTCGTACTCGACGATCTTGGTAGATCTGGAACGGCGGCGCCCCATCGACGTGCTGCCGGGCCGCGAGGCCGAACCACTCGCCGCCTGGCTTCGCGACCACCCCGAAGTCGAGATCATTTGCAGGGACCGCGGCGGGGCCTATGCCGAGGGCGCCCGCACCGGGGCCCCGCAGGCGACCCAGATTGCCGACGGCTGGCACCTGTGGAAGAACCTCGGCGAAGCGGTGGAGAAGACCGTCGGCGCCCATCACGCCTGCGTCCGGACCACGTTCGCGAACACCCTACCGGCCACCCCGCCGCCAAGCGACGACATCTGGCAGACTCCGCCGCCCGCCACCGACTCCACGCGCGACGTCTGCGGACGTGAGCGCCGTCTGGTGATCCGGACGAAGGAGCGGTACGCCGCAGTGCAGCAACTCCTGGCCGACGGCAACTCGTTGGAAGGAATCTGCCGGAGGCTACGGCTGGACCGGTCCACCGTGCGCCGCTTCGCCCGCGCCACCAGCATCGACGAAATGCTCGTCAACGCGACGAACCGCACCAGCATCCTCGACCCGTACACCGCCCACCTCCACCAACGGTGGAACGACGGCTGCCGCGACAGCGCACAACTCCACCAGGAAATCCAGGCCCTGGGCTTCACGGGCAGCATCCAGACCACCCGGCGCTACCTGCGCCCCTTCAAATACACAGCCGCCGCACCACCAGCACCCCGTGTGGCTCCGCGGCCCCGCCGCATCGTCAGATGGATCATGATGAACCCCGGCAACCTCCCGGACGAGGACGCCCTCGCGCTCAAGGAGGTCCGTGCGGGCTGTCCCGAGCTGGACGCGGTCACCGGGCACGTCCGCGACTTCGCGACGATGCTGCGGGACCTGACCGGCAGCGAACTCCCCGCCTGGATGGAACGCGTCGAACACGACGACCTGCCCGCACTGCACTCCCTGGTCAACGGCCTGCGCCGGGACCAGGACGCCGTCATCGCCGGCCTGTCCAGCCCCTGGAGCTCCGGCCAGGTCGAGGGGCAGAACACGAGAGTGAAACGGATCAAAAGGGAGGGATACGGCCGGGCCAACTTCGGCCTCCTCCGCACCCGCATCCTGCACCGATCCTGACCCGCCCGATCACAAGATCAGCGACAGAGCCAATTTCCTGAACGCTCACAATTGGCGGCTGTTCCTGCCGCAGGGCTGGGCGAGGACCGCGCACGTTGCGCGAAGGCGGGAGTCCCACAGCAGATCG
>NZ_SDIG01000214.1:0-9765 GCF_004122755.1 Streptomyces sp. TM32 | reverse complement strand
ACCTCGATGGTCCGCAGATTCCGGGAGAAGTATCCGGCCTCGGTGTATGCCCTGGTCAGCGTGTTGGGAGTGATCTTTAATGGTGGAGTCGGGTATTGGAACTGCCCGAATGCCTCTGACGGGACGGTCACGGTCGGCATGTCTGGATCAGAGCGGCAAGGGCTCCTGCTGGATCGTGCAGAGGGCGGGCGCCGTCGGTGACGACGCGGCGTGTGCCAGGGTCGACGGGGTCCGTCTGTGCCCACTCCGGAGAGCCGATGCCGATCTCAACTTCCAGACCTGAGGCCGTGGCATAGCGTCGTTCGGTGATGGGCCCCCACGATTGCGTTCGGACCAGCTCGCCGAGAGCGAGCTCGTTGGCCGAGATGTTGTTGAAGTACTGAGCCTGGTCTGTCGTGAGCAGGACGATGTCGATATCGGAGTCAGGCCGCGCGGCATCGCGGGCGAATGAGCCGACAAGTAGCAGGCCGACGATATCCTGGCGGTTGGCGGCCCAGCGTGTGATGCGGTTGATGATCTCCTGCGCTTCGGCGACTCGTTCCTGGGAGATCTCGGGTTGGTTCGCGGATTGTTCGGCGTGGTGTGTCATGTGGGCTCCTGGGTTTTTGGACGGCGACTGATCTCTGCTGCGTAGGCGGCCCAGTCTCCGGCAGCGGCTCGCTGCCATTTGACGGCGACGGTGATGTCAATGCCGAGGGGTGCGGGCGAGGACCGCGGCGGGCAGCTCGGTGGCGAGCTGGAACAGTGCGGTCGAGCGGGCTTCCGCGAGCCGGATGCCGAGTTTGCGGAGGCGTTCGCCCATGGCCCAGGCACTGATCGGCCGGCCGGGCTGACCTCCGGGAAGAGCCAGGACGACTCTGTCCGGCCGAGGACGGCATGGCTGCGGCGGACCGCGACCTGCTGTCGGGCCAGGTCAGCGATGGGTGCGGGAAGCTCGACCGGAACGGCGCCGAGGCGGATGCGAACGGCTCCGTCCGTCTCCTCGACGTGGCCGACGGTGAGCCGGGAGATTGCTGCGGGCCACTGGGCATAGAGGAGCAACAGCAGTCCGGCCAGGCGGTCTTCAGGCTTGAGAGTGCCGTCGTGCAGCAGGCGACGGGCGGTGTCCCAGCGGGCCTCGTCGTCCATCGCCTGGGAGGGGCCGTTTCCATCGCTCGGCAGGGAAGCTGAGATCGCGGGCGATCTTCTGGGAAAGGGCCCAGCGCACGAAGTGTCCTGCCTCCCGGCGATGCCGGACATCGGCGCTGGTCATCCAGCGTTCAAGGTCGTCCTGGCGGCAGGTTGAAAGGGTCAGATTCCGCTCCTCGAGCCAGTCCAGGAGATGAACGGCTGCCCGCAGATGTTGCCGTGCGCCCGCGAGCTGGTAGTGCGTAATCTCCTTGCCGCGGCTGCGTCGGCGAAGCCGACGCAGGAGATGCCACGTTGCGTACTGGTGGAGCATTTTCCGGCCCTCGGCCGTCGCATGGGAGTCGACGAGGTCCTTCACGTGCCGTTCGAGACGGGCCATTTGCTCGTCCCGCCGGGGCAGGACTCCGGTAGCGACGAGAACGCTGCGGATGTGCTCGACGACCTTGCCTTCGGGGAGCTCGTCCAGGGCCTCATGGGTGAGAGGCCGACGGCCGGAACCAAGATCGGACAAGACTGCGGCGACGATGCCCTTGGAGAGCCAGCGCATCGCGGTGCCGGCCCGTTCGGTGCCGGCCAGGGCGTCGTGAAGGGACTGGAGCTTCGGGTTTATGGAGCCGGTGTCATCAGCGAGGAGTTCGTGGAGCCGCTGCTTGAGGGTGCAGCGAGGGCACGGTCCCGGCGCGTGCAGCCGTTCGGCTTGTCCGCAGGTGGGACAGGGGCGCCAGAGCTCTGCGTCCGGCGTGGTGCAGGGGCCGCAGACGGGGGCGTCGGCGGTGCCCGAGTGGATGCCGCGCATGCGTCCGCAGATGGTGCAGTGACCCTGGCGCCTGTCACAGCCGCCGCAGCGGGGCAGGCCGGTGAGCTTCGAGAGCATGCAGGGTGCGGTGCGGCCGCAGATCGAGCAAAGCAGGATGGGCAGGGGACGGCAGTTCGGGCAGATCGGCCCGTCCGCGGTGCGGGAGTTGACCATGCGTGACTCACCGCAGACGGCGCAGGTCTCCAGGTTCGCCGGGTCCCTGACCAGGCAGCTCGGACACAGCGGTCGCCCCTCGGCGTCGCGGGTGGCCGGCTCGCGCCGGGCACCACAGCGTACGCATTCTTCGAAACGGGACTTGGCGATGCAGTTGCGGCAGACCCGCTGCCCGTCGAGCGGCTTGTCGATGCGGACTACCCGGTGGCAGCGAGGGCAGGCGGGCCGGACGATCCCAGCGACACCGGCCTCGTGCAGCGGGTCGACGAACCGCAGGATGGCACGATGCGGCGCCAGATAACCCTCCCCGGTCAGCAGACGAGGGTTCTCCTCCAAGGCCCAGACCACTCGCTGGCGATAGTGAGGACGGTGGGGTGCCGACTGGCGGAGGGCCTCGGCGACCGCATCACGGTCGGCGCCCGGGACGATCGCGGTGATCAGTTCGTGGACGACCGCGGCTGGATCACGGTCGTCGTTGTCGGGACACATCGAACAGCGCGGCAGGCCCTTGCGGTCCCGGAAACTGACGCGGCGGACGTTTCCGCAGACGGTGCACTCAGCTCTCTCCTGCCCGCAAACCGAGCAGTACCAGTCCTGGCCCTTGCGCTGGAGGGTTCGCAGCTGCTTGCCGCACTCGGCGCAGACCGGTGCCGCGATCGCCGAGGCGTCGGCCTTGCGGAGCTCGATGAGCAGATCGCCGATCGCCCGGGGTGCTGGGGACCCGCCGTCGGTCAGGACGGCAGACCGCATCGCCAGGGCCTTGGCCAGCTGGCGCGACTTCGCCCGGCCGCCCGCGACCGCGGTGACCACAGCCCGGATGCTCTCGGCGCCAAGGTCCTTCTCGACATCGGTGACGAGGTCCGTGATCAGGCCGATCGGGTCCGAGACGGCGCGATCAAGCTGGTCAGCCGTGGTCAAGACCGGTCAACTCCTCTGATCCGAGCACGCTTTGGACGCAATTCGCCGAGCCCCTCCGCCTCGGGCACCGAGCCGCCAGCGGTTGCCTTCTTCGGCTTCTTCACGGTGCCGGCCGCCGCAATGGGCTCGATGAGGTCGTCCATCGTGCAGTCCAGGATGTCGAGCAAGGCCATGAGGATCTTCAGGCTCAACCGTTCGGGTCGCTCCACGACGAGCCGGTAGACCTGGCTGGTGGACAGCGTGATGCCGCGGTCAGCCAGCGGCGGGATGAGGTCGGTGGTGGAGAACATCCCGCGGTCGGCCATGACCTTGCGCAGGTGCCAGCGGTAGTCGAGCTTGGCGGCCATCGCCGGATCCCTCCTGTCAGACCCCGGCGAACGCCGGGGCCAGTGCCTTGTGCAGGGCAGTGTTCATGAAGTCGTCGCTGACGTGCGTGTAGATGGCGGTGGAGCTGTCGCAGTCATGGCCGACTTGCTGCTGGATTATCTTGAGTTCGCTCGTTCGGCAGGCCGTTGACCTGTGTGTATTCGTCGCGGAGTTTGTCCGTGACGTTGCGGATGAGGACACGGTTGAGCCTTTCAGCACGGGCCGATCGTTACCGACCTGGGATTGCTCGCGCCCGCTCGCGGCGGGCCTGTGCGGGTCGTCGCGGTGCGTTGTTCGCCAAGGGCGCGGGCGAGTTGTTCGCGAAGCTGCTGGTTCTCCTCGGTGAGGCGCCGGATGCGGGCGTTGGCAGCTTCGAGTCGCCGCAGCAAGGAAGCGTCGGAGGTGCGCTGGCGTGCAGGGATGGGCGATGCGGGGTCGCGGCCTTGTACTGCTCGCAGCCGCTCGATCTCCGCGCGCAAGTCCGGTTGGGCATAGAGCCAGGACCGGGAGACGCCGGCGCGTTTCGCGACGTGCTCGAAGGTGACTGGCTCGCCCGCCGCGTCGAGGGAGCGGAGCGCCTGGACGGCCTTGGCCCGGGTGTACTCGCTGCGGCGGCGGGCGGCGTCGACGATGTGCCGGCTGTTGTCAGCTCGCATCGGCGGTCGCCTCCGATTGTCCGGGGTCGGACTCCAGACCGGTGATGATCTTCTCCAGGTTGCCGAGGACTTGGCGGTTCATCTCGACCACGCGTGCTTGGCCACGGGCCTCGGCGGCGGAGACGATCTGCAGCAGTTGCTGCCGTTGCTCACGGTGCTGCGGCAGGAACTCGGGGGTCGTTACGAACATCGGGCATGTCAAGCAAGCGTTGGCATGCGGACAGGTCTTCTGTACTGGCAGACCGCAGTAGCCGTTGGGCAGGGCCTGGGTCACACGGCCGAGCCGCTGCTTGGCCCATGTGGCCTCGGCCAGAGGGCCTTGGGGGTCGACGGTGACGCTTTCGCCCTGGATGTTGACCTTGCGGGCCTTCTCCCAGTGCCGGCGGACCGTGGTGTCGTGCAGCCGGGCATAGTGGGCTGTCATCTCGCCGGAAGAGTGATCGAGAAGGACGCGTACGACTTCCTGCGGGACGTCTCGGTTGATCAGTCTGGTTCCAAAAGTGTGGCGCCATTGATGGGGCGTCAGATGGACGGCCCGGCCGTGTTCGTCGCGGACGTCGCACCGCTCCAACCAGAGGTCGAGCTGCCCCCGGTAGGAGTGCGTGGTCAGTGGCCGGGTGCCGTCGGGGTTCATCCGGGGTGCCGGGAACAGCCACCGGCTGCCACTGGGCCAGCGGTCCAGGACGCGCTGCTGCTGCGTGGTGATCTCGTTCTCGACTTCCTCGTCGATCGGGACCAGGGCTTCGCGTTTCATCTTCCGGTTGAGGTAGCGCACGTAGGCGGCGCCGTCGGCGTCCCGGATGATGCAGTCGAAGGCCAGGTTGCAGGCGTCGCCAACGCGCAGTCCGCAGCGCATGAGGATCAAGGTCAGCACCCGGCCGTCGGGGTTGTGCCAGCGGCCGAGGTTGGCGGGCTGCTCGGCCTGAGCCATCACGTGCTCAGCCAGCGCCCGGGGCAGCCGTTTGTCGGGGCGGGGGAAGTCGTCGGGGTAGAAGGTCGCGTTCGCCGGGAGACTCTGGTCCCAGCCGTGGCGGCGCACGGCGTTGAAGAACGCGTTGAGTGAGCCGATGTCCCGGCTGCGGGAATGGGTCGAGCGCGGGTCCAGGGCCAGGTCGGCGAGGTAGCGTTCCAGCACGGTCCGGTCCACGCGGGCGAGCTTGTCGGCGGCGACGCGGGGATCGGCCAGGAAGCCGGAGAAGCGGTTGAGGGCAAGGATGTCGACGATGGCCTGGTTGATGCTGCGGCCGATGCTCAGCCGCCAGCGCACGAATCGCTTGGCCGGCTCGCGCAGCCACGGCTGGGTGATGCGGTCGAACCGCAGCCGGGCCCGGGTGCCCTCGATGCCGAGTCGGCGCAGTTCCCATACGTCGCGCGGGAACTCGCTCTCCCAGCCGTTGCCGTGGACGAGGTCTTCCAGATGCGTGTACGCATAGCGCAGGAAGGCCAGTTGCCCGTTCTGGCTGTGGCTGGCACCTCGCATCGCCGCGTAGTACTCGATCCACCGCTCCATCGGCCACTCCAGCAACGACGCGGTGCCGCTGGAGGCGGCCAGTCGGATCACCGGGGCGACGGCCGAGCTGTGGGTGTTGACCTGCCGGTCGACGTGACGGCACTGGAGTGCGTACTGCAGTTCCAGCCGCAGCTGTCGCTGGCCGTCCAGCGGTCGGAAGTCGAACCGGTCGTCGCCCGCTGCCTCGCAGCGGCGTACGAACTCCTCGATCTCGGGGCGGCCGACGGCCTGCCAGCGGGAGTTGTGGTTGTGGCAGAACGGCGACTTCCCCTGAGCCCACAGGGTGCAGAACGACAGCCGGCAGACCCGGCGGCCGTCGTCTTCGACTACCAGGAGGCCGGCGGTCCAGATCTTCTTGTCGGGTTTGCCCGCTCGCTCCCAGAAGCCGTTGTGGCTCACGCATAGGCCCTGACGGGCCGCTCCGAAGCGGCATCCGGCGACGGCGCAGGCGGTCAGCTCGGACCGCCCGACCGGATCGGCGCCGGGATCGGCGATGAACGCTTCAACGTCCGGTTTCCCGCGGCGTTGCCAGCGGTAGTAGTGGCCGCGGCAGAGCTGGCGGGTGCGGGGCTGGCGCGGGCAGCCGGGAACCCGGCAGGCACCCAGACCGAAGATCAGTTCCCCGGGCTCGGGGATGAACACATCCACCCGGAACTCCGGCCGGACGGCAGCCATCAACTTGCCCAGCAGTCCGGCGCCGAGAGACGGAACGGCGGAAGTCTCCTGGCTCACCAGCGCACCTCCCGACCGGTCAGGAATCCTGCGGCCTCCAGAGCACGGCGGGCGTCCTCCACCGACAGGTGGCCGTAGATGTCGTGCGTGGTGGCGATCGAGGAATGTCCTAGCAAAGTGCTGACTACTTCGATCGGCACTCCCTGCCGCAGGAGCAAGGTCGCTCGGGTATGCCGGAGCCAGTGGGGGTCGAAGTCGATGCCGGTGTCGCGGCGCAGTCGCAGGACGAGATCGTAGACGGACGCGTAGGTCAGCGGGCGCCCGTAGGAGCCGCCCCACAGATTGACGAACATGTAGTCGCTGTCGAGGTCGCCGTACTCACCATGGAGGTAGTCGGCGTAGAGCCTTACGATCTCGGGGCCGACGGGAACGGTGCGGGGCGATGCGGACTTGGCTCTCGCCCGGTTGTCGTTGACGCGCGGCATGACGGTCAACTCGCCTTCTGTCGCCGCCAGATCCTCGTGCCGCAAGCCCAGAGCTTCGCCGATCCGGATCCCGGTCTCCCACAGCAGTGCGAACAGGAACCGGTCCCGCAGCCGGGTGCAGGCGTCCAGGATCGCCTGGACCTCGGCGGCCGTCAGTATCGTCGGATGCGTGCGAGGCGTCTTCAGCTTGATCGTCCGACGCCGCTCCGGCTGGCCGCCGGCCAGGTGGTAGAGAAATGGCTTCCAGCCCGTGCGGCGGGCGCGGACCGGCTGCAGCTCTGTGACAAGGTCGCCGAGGTCTACTCCGTGGCGTGCGTGGAAGACGTACAAACCGCTGACCGCGGACAGCTTCCGATTGACCGTGGTCACCCCGCAGTGATGCTCCGCCGAGGGCAGCAACGTCACACCGCCATGCCGTCCCGCAGGCGGCAGCCGGAGCCAGGCAACGAACTCGCCCAAGTCCTCCAGCCGGACCTCACGCCAGTCCAGACCCCGCCGGTCGAGGAAGACGAACCAGTCCTTCAGATCATGGGCGTATGCCTTGATCGTGTTCGGCGACCGTTCGATGTCGGTCAGGTAGGCCAGGTAACGCTCGATCGGCTCGACTATCCCGCCTTCATTGCCGAGGACCGTCCATGACTCAAGCGGCGAGTCGGGCATCAGCACCCGTTGCACCAGCATCAAACCTCCCGGAGAACTGCCTGGTGGACGGCGGTAGATAACCACCTCCACCACACAGATCGCCGCCCGCCCCAGGTTCGTGCTGTACGTCATGGACACACTGCTGAGGACTCAAGAGAAGCTGGATGAAGCGCCGGTCCACCCCGTCCTCGGTCAGGTGCGTGACGTATGAATGGCGAAGTCCATGCGGTGACAACTCCTTGGGCAGCCCCAGGGCGTCCCGGTATGCCTCGAACCGGTCGTTGATCGAGCCGGGCTGCAGGCGGCCCCCGCGCTCGGTGATCCACAGAGCCGGATGATCGGGGAATCCGAAGCGTGGGCGGACGTTCTCGACGTAGTCGGCGACCGCCTCGACGGCCCAGTCCATCACCGACAGCACGTTCCGCCGTCGCGGCGGCTGTCCCTTCTTCGCCTTGCCGTAGCGGACGTTGAGGGTGCCGTACCGGCCGAACTGGCGGGCCTGTGGGTTGCGTCCGAAGTCGACCACATCGAGCTTGGACGTCTCGGTCCGGCGAAGTCCCCACCCGTAGATCACCTTGAACAGGGTGGCGTCGCGGTAGGCCGCCAGTGCTCCCTTGCGTTTCGCCCGGACCGCTCGTTCGACCTGGTCGTCGGCGTAGTCGAGGAAGAGCTGCAACTCTTCCCGCGTGAAGGGCATCGCCTCCGGGTCTCCTTCGTAATCCTGCAGGTGAGGGAGGGTATTCCACTCGTGGCAGATCGCCACCGGGAAGGTGCCGAAGGCTTCCTCGCAGGCCGGGACCCAGCCGTAGCGGGCGTCGATGAGGAGCTCGGTGAACAGTCGGACGATGCCCTGGTAGCTGCGGATCGTGGACGGCGCCAGGTGTTTCTCGCTCGTCAAAGACGCCGACCACTCGTCCAGGTGGGCGGGCGTCCATCGCCACGGGTACTCGTTCGTGAAGTCCAGAAACCGGCGGATCAGCCGTTCCCTCGGGTCGATCGTGTCGTCCTTCAGCCCCCGCGACTTCTGCTGAGCACGCCAGCCCCGCAGCATCGCGTCGAACATCGCGTCCTCCGGACGCAGCTGGACCACCCCGGAAACGAGCTCCAGTTGAGCCGACCCAGCCAGGGCCATCTTGCGCTGATGCACCACTCCAGACCCTCCCTTCTGGAGGGCAGATCATGCATCAGAAGGGATCGGCTTGGCAACGGGCCTGTTCAGGAGGCCAGTCCATAGACTCTGCGAACTGGTTCCGCTTCCCCCAGCGACCAGGCGACCTGCAATTTCTCGCCCGTCTGATGCAATTCCCGAGGGTTGATGTAGCGCAAGGTCGACTCGGTGCTGCGGTGTCCGGCGAAAGAGGCGATCGCGTGCACCTCCCAGCCCATCCGGGCCAGGTCCGTCAGACATAGATGCCGCGTGGTGTGCGTGGAGAAGCGCGGCACCCCGGCCTCCAGCACAATCCGCCGCACGACCTTCGACCAGGTCCACAAGGTCAGCGGCTGGGCCGTATTGTGGCGCGACTCCGAGAGGAACAACGGCCCCCGGGCCCGCGACAGCGAGGCGCGGTGGCGCAGGTACTCGCCCAGCAGCACCCCGGTGGATGCCGAGTAGGGCACCACCCGCTCCTGACGGGTCTTGGTCGTCTCCGCCCCCACCCGCAGCGTGCGGTGGGCCGGGTCGATGTCGTCGGTCCGCAGGGAGCACAGCTCTTCGCGGCGAAGCGCCGAGTCATAGGCCCACGCCAGCATCAACCGGTTACGGACCGGCTCGGCCCGGAAGACCTCCAGGACCTGCAGCCACTCGGCCTCGGCCGGGATCCACGGCAGCTTCACCATGCGCGGCACCAGCCCCCGGGCCGTCCCGCCGACCGCCCGCCCCGGGGTGTAGCGCCCACGGCCCACCGGATTGGACTGCCGCACGCCCTCCTCGACGAGGAAGTCGAAGAACAGCCGCACCGGCACCAACCGCTGCTGCAGAGCGGCGTTGGACAGCCCCGCCCCGGAGTCCAAGGCCAGCACATTCGACCCACCGCTGCTCGGTCGCGTCCTCAACTCCCGTACGAAGGCAGCGATATGACTGCGGTTGGCGCTCTCGGGATCGACCCCGTCCCGTTCGCACGCCAGCAGAAACTCGCCCAGGCCGCGAGCGTACGCATCGATCGTCCGGGGCGACCGGCCCAGATCCGACCAGATCTGCAGCCACTCGCCAGCCCTCTCATGCCGCCCCAGGACCGGCCACTTCTCCGACAACACCGTCACGAACACACTCAACGCGAGCCAGGAGCCCGCGTACCGCCCTCGGCAGCAAGTCCATCCGTCAGCATGATTCCACGTAACTTATAGGTAGAGCTTGCCTTCGCCGGTGTCGATCTCGGTCATGTCGCCCGCCCAGACAAGGTCCGGTTCCCCGGCGGTGAA
>NZ_SDIG01000213.1:0-9781 GCF_004122755.1 Streptomyces sp. TM32 | reverse complement strand
GAGGAGGAGAGCGGCACCACCTCCTCACAACGCCCCGTAGCCAGCTCCTCCCCGCACCCGCGGGGATGGCCCCGTCAGCGGCGGCAGGACCCAACGGGCTGTCCGCGGATAGTCAGCGGAATCGGGTACCCGGCCGACGTCAGCCGATGCGTCCGCGCCTGCCGACCCCGGCACACGCGTACAGGCCCGCGTGCACAACCAGTGCACATCCCCACGGGAACTCCCGGGAAACCGCAGGTCAGGGCAGGCAGTCTGACTGGACGCAAAACGGCCCCGACCAGGGCATTCCCCCAGGTCAGAGCCGTAATGGCGGACGAGTCGGCCTGTACGCCGGGTTCTGTCGCCCCCGGTCCTTGCGGGCCGGGGGGAGACGGCCATCCATCTAGGGCTGTCGTTGCCGGCAGCCTCGTGCGGTCTACCCGCGGACTCGGGCGGGCAGCCCTCGGTCGTCCGCGCAGAGGCATCAGCCGATGCCTCCTCTTGACCTTGCTCCGGGTGGGGTTTACCTAGCCCTCCGAGTCACCTCGGAGGCTGGTGGTCTCTTACACCACCGTTTCACCCTTACCCGCGCCTTGCGGCACGGGCGGTTTGTTTTCTGTGGCACTGTCCCGCGGGTCACCCCGGGTGGGTGTTACCCACCACCCTGCCCTGTGGAGCCCGGACGTTCCTCGGGGGGATCGTCGATCCCCACGCGGCCGTCCGGCCGGCTCGTCCGCCGTGGCGACCATGGTACCCGCAGGCAGCGGCGTCGCGGCCCGCGCCCGCGGGCGGGCCCGCTCGGCCGCCCTTGACCTTGTCGCGGCGGCAACGTTTCTACTGAGCGCATGAGAGTCGGGGAAAGCTCATGAGAATCGGGGAACTCGCCGCGCTGGTCGGCATCAGCACCCGCGCGGTGCGCCACTACCACCACCTCGGGCTGCTGCCCGAGCCGCCCCGCCGGGCCAACGGCTACCGGGAGTACGGGCTGGCGAATGCCGTCGCGCTCGCGCGGCTGCGGCGGCTGGCGGAACTGGGGCTCGCGCTGGACGAGGTGCGTGACGTCCTGGCGGACGACTCCGGGCGGGAACTGGCCGAGGTGCTGGCCGAACTGGACGCGGACCTGGCCCGGCAGGAGGAGGAGATCCGGTCCCGGCGGGTGCGGCTGGCCGCCCTGCGGCGGCAGGCGGAGGAGCACGGCGGGCTGCCCGCCGAGGGACCCGTCTCGGACGAACTGGCCGCGGTCTTCGGGGAGATGGCCCGTACCTCGGCGGCCCGGCCCGGCCCGGAACCCGCCATGGCGGCGAAGGAACGGGAGGTGCTGGCGCTGCTCGACTCGACGGTGGCGGAAGCGGAGCGCCGGCGGATGGCGGAGCTGCTGGGGGCGATGGCGGCGGAGCCAGGGGCGATGGAGCGGATGTACGAGGTGTACGGGCTGCTCGATGCGCTGGCGGAGGCCGCGCCGGACGATCCACGGGTGGCGCGGGCCGCTCAGGCGCTCGCCGACTGCGTTCCGGACGCGGTGGCCGCGGAGCTCGGCGCGGCGGGCAGCGGGGAGGCGGGCGGGCCGGGCGCGCCCGGCTCGGTGGCGGAGGAGGGCGGCTTCATGGCGGAGGGGAGCGGCTTCATGGCGGCGTACCACGCGCAGTTCGCGCCCGCGCAGGCCGCGGCCGTGCGCGAGGCGGTCCGGCTGATCACGGAGCGTGCGCGGTGAGCCGGGGTGGTGCGCTGCGGCGGCTGGCCGCCCACGAGGGGCGGTGGCTGGTGAGTTTGGTGTGGTGGGTGGCGCGGCGGCGGATCGGGGTGGCGCCCGGCGAGCGCGCCCTGGGCTATGCGGCGGCCCAGGCGGCGCTCGTCTACGGGCTGGCGTTCGTGTGTGTGGTGGAGACGGTGGGGCTGAGCGCGCTGTTCGCCGACAGACCGGTGGTGCACGGGGTGCTCCTGGTGCTCGATGTCTACACCGTGCTGATGGTGCTGGGACTTCAGGCCTCCGCGGTCACCCGGCCGCATGTGCTGGGGGCGGACGTCCTGTGGCTGCGCGACGGTGCCCGGCGGGAGCTGCGGATACCGGTCGGGCGGATCGCCTCGGTCCGGTACGACCTGCGGTTCAGCAAGGAGGAGGGCCGGGCCGGCGACGGGGCGGCCACGGGGGCCCCGGCCGGGGTGGCGGAGTTCGCCGTGGGCGGGCAGACCTCGGTCAGCGTCGAGCTGGTCGAACCGGTCGTGGCGGTGGGGCTGTTGGGGCAGCGGACGACCGTGGGCACGGTGCGGTTCCATGCGGATGATCCCCGGGCAGCGGTGCGAGCCGTACGGGAGGCCGTGGCGGGGGCGGGTGACGGCTCCGTCGGGGACGCGTCGGGAGCCGGCGGGGCGAGGGTCACGCGGCCGTGAAGCGGACCGGATGGTGGCCCGGTTCGGCCTCGGCGAGACGGACCGGGATACGGCGCCCGAGCGGCAGTGCGGGGCCTTCCGGGGCGGCTTCGACGGGGCCGATGACGGCCGGGTCGACGAGGTGGACGGTGCCATGCGTGGGGTCCGTCTCCTGGATCTCCACGACCAGGCCCTCGAAGACCTCCCCGATCCGGTCGCGCAGCAGGGCCGCCTCGACGAGGTCGACACAGGCCCGCTCGACCTGGTTGGCGCGCTGGCTGCCCAGCTCCATCTCCCGGGGCAGCGCGGCCAGCGGCCCGCGGACCCAGGAGGGCGGCTCGACGCCGGCCGAGGCGGCCAGGCACAGCTCGGAGGTGTAGCGGTCGACGAGCCGCCGCAGCGGCGCGGTGGCATGCGCGTACGGAGCGGCGACCGCGGCGTGCAGGGCCTCGGAGGCCGGGGGTGCGGTGCCGTCGAAGGCGGTGTAGCCGGCGCCGCGCAGCAGTGCGGTGCACTCCTGGAGGAACGCGGCGTGGGCGGGACGGCGCGGGTCGAGGGCGCGGATCAGCGCCGCGTACGAGGTGTGGTGCGGCCAGTCGACGCCGAGCGCGCGGGCGGTCAGCCGCAGCCGGGCCACCGAGCCGTCGGGGGCCCTCGGCAGCGTGCGGAGGATGCCGGTGCCGGAGGCCAGCATCAGCTCGGCCGCGGCCATGCCGGTGAGCAGGGATATCTGCGCGTTCCAGCCGTAGGCCGGGAGCGGGGCGCGGTATTCGAGGCGGTAGCAGCCCTCCTCCTCGACGATCTCCTGCTCGGGGACGTTCAGGGAGATCGCGCCCCGGGCCACCTCCAGCTCCTCGCGCAGCAGCCCGATCTCGCGGAGCAGGGCGAGCGGCTCCTCGGCCGTACCGTCGTCGAGGATCCGCTGGACTCCGGCGTAGTCGAGCTTGGCGCGGGAGCGGACCAGCGCGCGGCGGACCCGGACGTCGGCCAGGGCGCCGTCCGCGTCGAGGTCGAGCTGCCACAGGACGGCCGGGCGGTCCCGGTCGGGCAGCAGGCTGGCGGCGCCCTCGCTCAGCGCGTACGGATACAGCGGCACCCGCTCGTCGGGGAAGTAGAGGGTGGTCACCCGGTGGTGTGCCTCGGCGTCCAGGGCCCCGCCGGGCGTCACGAACGAGGCGACATCGGCGATGGCGTAGTGGACGCGGTAGCCGCCCCCGGTCTTCGCCCCGGAGGCCCCCCGGCCGGGGCGGCGGGTGAGGAACATCGCCTGGTCGAGATCGAGGGAGCCGGGCGGGTCGATGGTGAAGAGCGGGAGGTCGGTGGCGTCCTCCAGGGTGTGCTCGGTCGCCACCGCGCCATCGGCGGCCGGGATCCGCGGAGCGCGGGCCGCGCTCTCCGCCTCGGCCTGTGCCGTGGGCGGGAAGTGGTCCGGGATCTCCAACCGTCCGCGCAGCTCATGCAGCGCCACCCGCAGCGGGGCCTCGGCTGCGTCGGTCACATGCATATGGAGACGGGGCATGGAACCGAGCGTATGGCGGGTGGCCGCTCCCGGCGCGGCGTGCGGTGCGGCACCGGTTCCCGGCGGGCGGTGCGGCACCGGTTCCCCGGCGGGCGCGCGGGTTCCGTACCGGTCCGCCGCAGGCCATACGCTTTCCCGGGGCGGGCCGCACCCCCGCCCGTACCGCCGCGAAGGAGAAACACCGTGCTCGTGCTGTTGCCGCCGTCCGAAGGGAAGGCCGCGGGAGGCAAGGGGGCGCCGCTGGACACCGGGGCGCTGTCGCTGCCGGGGCTGACCGCGGCGCGCGAGGAGGTGCTCGGGGAGCTCGTCGAGCTGTGTGCCGCGGACGAGACCAAGGCCCAGGAGGTGCTCGGGCTCAGCGAGGGCCTCAAGGGCGAGATCGCCAAGAACGCGGGGCTGCGGACGGCGCCGGCCCGGCCGGCCGGGGAGATCTACACCGGGGTGCTGTACGACGCGCTCGACCTGGCGTCCCTGGACGCGGCGGCGCGCCGGCGGGCCGAGCGCTCGCTGCTGGTGTTCTCGGGGCTGTGGGGCGCCGTGGGGGTCGGCGACCGGATTCCGTCCTACCGCTGCTCGATGGGGGTGAAGCTGCCGGGCCTGGGCGCGCTGGGCGCGTACTGGCGGGCGCCGATGGCCGAGGTGCTGCCCGCGGCCGCCGGGGACGGGCTGGTGCTCGATCTGCGGTCGGCGGCGTATGCGACGGCGTGGAAGCCCAAGGGCGAGCTGGCCGGGCGTACCGCGACGGTGCGGGTGCTGCAGTCCAAGATCGTGGCCGGTGTGGAGAAGCGGACGGTGGTCAGCCACTTCAACAAGGCGACCAAGGGGCGGCTGGTGCGGGATCTGCTGTCGTCGGGGCGTGCGCCGGAGGGCCCGGCCGAGCTGGTGGAGGCGCTGCGGGAACTGGGCCATGCGGTGGAGGCACAGGCTCCGGCGAAGGGCGGCAAGGCCTGGGCCGTCGATGTGATCGTGACGGAGTTGTAGGCGGGGACGGGAGTCGCCGGTACGGCCCGGAGGGGCCACGGGAGCCGGTACGGCCAGGGGGCGGGAGTCGATACGGCCCGGGGAGCACCCGACGCCTGACGGTTGCAGCATGTGCAACGCTCGTTGCGGAGGGTGGGCGGGCCTGCGCACCATGGGCGGCGTGACCACCAGCAACGTCGCATCCCCCGGCCCCTCGTCGGTGCTCGGGCTCGCGCCCGTCCTCCCCGTCGTGGTGGTCCACGACGTCGCGGACGCCGTGCCGCTCGCCCGGGCTCTCGTCGCGGGCGGACTGCCCGCGATCGAGGTGACGCTGCGGACGCCCGCCGCGCTCGACGCGCTCCGCGCCATCGCCGACGAGGTCCCGGATGCGGTGCCGGGCGCGGGCACCGTGCTGTCCCCCGCCCAGGCCGGGGCGGCCCGTGCGGCCGGCGCCCGGTTCCTGGTGAGCCCCGGGTGCACGCCCCGGCTGCTGGGGGCGATGACGGACTCGGGGGTGCCGTTCCTGCCGGGCGTCTCGACGGCCTCGGAGGTGGTGACCCTGCTGGAGGAGGGCATCACCGAGATGAAGTTCTTCCCGGCCGAGGCGGCGGGCGGCACCGCCTATCTGACCTCGCTGGCCGCGCCGCTGCCGCAGGCCCGCTTCTGCCCGACCGGCGGGATCGGCCCGGCGTCGGCACCGGCTTATCTGGCCCTGCCGAACGTCGTCTGCGTCGGCGGCTCCTGGATGCTGCCGGCCCGGGCTACGGTCGCCAAGGACTGGGGCCGGGTGCGCCAACTCGCCCGGGACGCGGCGGCGTTGGCGGTCTGACGGCCGCGGCGCGGGGCCCACCCGATGGCTCAGGCCCTGCCCGATGGCTCAGGGCCTACCGCAGATGGGCCGTCTCGTTCAGCAGCCGTACCGACGCGTTGCCGTCGGAGTAGTAGGCGACGGCGGAGAGGGAGGCCGCGGAGAGCTCCATCCGGAACAGCGCCTCCGGCGGGGCGCCCAGCGCCAGCCGGACCAGCGTCTTGACCGGCGTGACATGGGTGACCAGCAGGACCGTGCGGCCCGCGTACCGGGCCAGGAGCTTGTCGCGGGCGACGGCGACCCGGCGGGCGACCGCGGCGAAGGACTCGCCGCCTCCGGTGGGCTCCGCCTTCGCGGAGGCGAGCCATGCGTCGAGGTCCTCGGGGTAGCGCTCGCGCACCTCGGCGAAGGTCAGCCCCTCCCACGCCCCGAAGTCGGTCTCCCGCAGGCCCTCCTCGATCCGGACCTCCAGCCCGAGCCGGGCCGCGACCGCCTCGGCGGTCTCCCGGCAGCGCCGCAGCGGTGAACTGACGACGGCCTGGATCGTGCCGCGGGTGGCGAGCGCGGCGGCGGTCGCCTCGGCCTGGCGGCGGCCGGCGGCGGAGAGTTCCGGGTCGGTGCCGCCGCTGCCGGAGAAGCGCTTCTCCGGCGTGAGCGCGGTCTCGCCGTGCCGCAGCAGGACGAAGGTGGCGGGCGGGCCGAGGTCGGGGCCCCAGCCGGCCGACGGCGCCTCGGCCGACTCGTCGGCCGCCTCCGCGGAGGCGTCGGCGGCCCGGGCCGCGGCGCTGCGGGCCGGCGCCGCGGTGTCCAGCGCCGCCCGGGAGTCGCGCGGCTCCCACTGCTTGCCCGATGTCCCGGCGTCCATCGCCTCGTTGGCGAGCCGGTCGGCGTGCTTGTTCTGCGCGCGGGGGATCCACTCGTACGACACCCGGTCGGCCGGGAAGACCGACCGGGCCTCGGACGCCAGCGGCTTCATGTCCGGGTGCTTGATCTTCCAGCGCCCCGACATCTGCTCGACGACGAGCTTGGAGTCCATCCGCACCCGGATGCGGGCCTCGGGATCCAGCGCGTGCGCCGCCCGCAGGCCGGCCACCAGGCCCCTGTACTCGGCGACGTTGTTGGTCGCCGTACCGAGGAACTCGGCGGCCTCGGCGAGGGTTTCGCCCGTCTCCGGGTCGAGGACCACCGCGCCGTAGCCGGCCGGCCCCGGGTTGCCCCGGGAGCCGCCGTCCGCTTCGACGATCAGGGTGCGGGCCATGGCCTACAGGCCCGAGTCGGGCGTACGGACCAGGATGCGGCTGCAGTTCTCGCAGCGCACGACGGTGTCGGCGGCGGCCGCGCGGACATCGTTGAGCTCGGTGATGTTCAGCTCCAGGCGGCAGCCCTCGCAGCGGCGCTGGTAGAGGCGGGCCGCGCCGACGCCGCCCTCCTTGGCGCGGATCTTGTCGTAGAGCTTGAGGAGATCGGCCGGGATGTCGGCGACGGTCAGCTCGCGCTCCTTGGCGACCGTCGCACGCTCCGCCTCGATCTCGGCGTTCGCGGCGTCCCGGCGCGCGGTGGCGTCGTCGACCTTGGCCTGGATGGCCTCGACCCGGGAGGTGAGCTCGGTGACCCGCTCCTGGGCGGACTCCCGGCGCTCCATCACCTCCAGGACGATGTCTTCCAGGTCGCCCTGGCGCTTGGCCAGCGAGGCGAGTTCGCGCTGGAGGTTCTCCAGGTCCTTGGGAGAGGTGACGGCGCCGGAGTCCAGCCGCTTCTGGTCGCGGGCGGCGCGCTGGCGCACCTGGTCCACGTCCTGTTCGGCCTTGGTCTGCTCGCGGCTGGTGTCGCTCTCCTCGGTCTGTGCGGCGACGAGGAGGTCGCGCTGCTGGATGAGGTCGGCCTCCAGAGTCTGCAGCTCGGCCAACTCGGGGAGGTTGTGGCCCCGGTGGGCGAGCTGGGTGAGCCGGACATCCAGGGCCTGGACGTCGAGAAGGCGGATCTGGTCGGCGGGCGCGGCGTTCAGCGTGGGGCTCCTGTGGTGTGCGTCGGGGTGAAGAGAGGGGTGGACGCCGCGTGGGCGGTCCAGGGGTCGGTGACCGTACGGGAAACATGCGTGCGCAGTCCCCAGTCGTGCCGGTCGGAGACCGCGTCGAGCTGGGCCGCGGCCTGCTCGCACCACGGCCACTCGGTGGCCCAGTGGGCGGCGTCGAGCAGCGCCGGCGGGCGGTCTCCGGTGGTCTGGACGGCCTCGGAGGCCGGGTGGTGGCGCAGGTCGGCAGTGAGGAAGGCATCCACACCGGCCGCCCGTACGGCGCCGAAGAGGCTGTCCCCGGAGCCGCCGGAGACGGCGAGGGTCCGGATCTCGCGGTCCGGATCGCCGGCCGCCCGGATGCCCTGCGCGGTGGCAGGCAGCCGGCCGGCCGCGTACGACGCGAGGTCGGTCAGCGTCATCGGATGCGGCAGCTCGCAGATCCGGCCCAGGCCGCGGCGGCCCGCCGGATCGTCCGGATCCGGCACCAGCGGGCCGAGGATGCGCAGATCCAGGGCGCCGGCCAGGGCGTCGGAGACACCGGGGTCGGCGGTGTCGGCGTTGGTGTGCGCGACGTGCAGGGCGATGTCGTGCTTGATCAGGGTGTGCACGACCTTGCCCTTGAAGGTCGAGGCCGCGACCGTCGTCGTACCGCGCAAATACAGCGGATGGTGGGTGACGAGGAGGTCGGCGCCGAGCCGCACCGCCTCGTCGGCGACCTCCTGGACCGGGTCGACGGCGAACAGCACACGGCGGACCTCGCTGCCGGGATCACCGCAGACCGTGCCGACGGCGTCCCACCCTTCGGCCCGCTCGGGGGGCCAGAGGGCGTCGAGCGCGGAGAGGACTTCAGACAGTACGGGCACGGGTGGAAGGTTACCTCCCAGCTGTGACACCGCGCGGGCCGTCCTGCGCGGGGGCCCGCGGCGACGGTAGGGCCTGTCGCACCGGGGCCCGCCACCCCGCGGCCGGCGGGCCGATGCACAGCCACCGCGCCTGGGGCCGGCGAACCGGACAACTGCCATCCTTATGCGTGAAGTGCGGCAACTCGCCCTGTTCGGCCGGACGTGCGAAACCTACCTTCGGTTGCCGACTGGAGGTGACCGCCCGATGACGATCTGTGCCACCGAGGACGCCACGGCGCCCGCGCGCCCGCACCGCGCGACCCTGACGATCGCCGCCGACGGCTCGTACGCCGCCCGGCTCGCCCGTCACGACGACGCGGCCGGCAGCTGGTTCCCGGAGCGCTGGACGCTGAGCGGCCCCGAGCCGTACGCCGTGCCGCTGCAGGGCACCCAGCCCGAGGAGCCGGACAGCGCCCTGCTGCCGCTGGCGGACGGACGGGTGCTCATCGCGCGCCGGGTCGCCGACCGCTTCGCCGTCTCCCTGCTCTACCCGGCGGGCCCCGGAACCGGTGAACTCCTGCTGGGCGCGGTGCAGGCGCCCGAGCTGACCCTGCTGCCGCCCGCGCCGGACGGGACCCGCGGCTACGCCCTGGCGCCCGGGGCGCAGCGCACCACGCTGTGGCTGCTGCACGGCGGCGCGGGCGGGCCCGAGCCGGTCGCCGAGATCCCGGGGCGCTGCTCGGGCGGCGTCTGGCTGGACCGCGCCGGCCGGCTGCTGGCGCTGGACCGTCAATGGGCGGGCCGGACGAAGGCGATCACGGTCGACCTGGAACGGGGCGGCGAGACCGGCCCGCTGCTTCAGATCACCGAGGACAGCAACGACCGTCTGCTGCTTGCCGATCCGGACAGCGGACTGCTGCTGGTCCGGTCGGACGCGCCGGGCCAGGACCGGCTCGGCTGGGGCGTACTGGGCAGCCGGTTGCCGGTGCGCTTCCCGGAGTGCCTGCATCCCGTCGGCGCGACGGTCACCCCGTTCGCGGTGCAGCCACGGCAGATGCTGGCACCGGAGAGCTGCGCGGTGGCCTTCCGGCTGGACGGCGCGCACGGCACCTGGCTGGGCGTCTGGCGCCCCTCGGTACGCCGGCTGCGCCAATTCCCGGCGCCCCAGGGGTGGCTGACGGGGGCCGGGGTGTGGACGGCGGCCGGCGCACTCCTGCTGCCGTACGCGACGGCGGCGGAGCCGTGCGGGGTGGCGCGGGTGGCTTCGCCGCCGTCGCGTACGGCAGCAGGAG
>NZ_SDIG01000212.1:0-9858 GCF_004122755.1 Streptomyces sp. TM32 | reverse complement strand
CGGCGTTCGTGTGCGACCCGCGCCGCCCGCCCCCACGGCGCGCATGACCTCGGGCCGCGGGTCGCACACGAACGCCGACCGCAGCGCGACCACCACCTGTTCCGCGGCCGCCAGGACCAGCCGCTGGCCCACCGTCTTGCCCGCGACGCGCAGCGGCAGCAAGGAGGTGCCGAGCCGGTCGTCGGGAAGCGGTGCACGGGTCACCGGGGTCGCCCCCGCGGTGTGCCAGGCCGCCTGGACCGCGGGACGGGTGGGGTCGGTGAGCGCGGTGGTCAGCAAGGTCTCGCCGCCGCCGATCAACCGTTCACCGACGATGCGCAGTTCGGGCTCGGCCTGGACCGCGAGATCGAGGCTGACGGGGCCGGCCGGGCCGTCGACCGTACATCCGAGGCGGAAGCCGCGCCTCCCCTGCCCGTCGGGGCGCGCCCCCGTCGGCACACACGCCGAGGGGCCGCCGGCCACCTCCGCCAACGCCCGCGCGAGCGACTCCCCGCTCCCCAGCCGGGCGAGAATCGCGTACGCCTGCAGCGCACTGGACTTGCCGCTGCCGCTCCCGCCGCTCAGCAGCGTCAGCGGGCCGAGCGGCAGGGTGACGCCGCGATGGGTCTTGAACGCGGAGAGCCGTAACTCGGTGACCGCCGGCCGCACACTGTCGGTATTCATATGCGGACGTTACGCAGCACCCCGAGCGGAGAACCGTTACGCCCAACAGCTCTTCCTACGAACGGGGGATGGCGCCCGCCGCCTCTTCCTCGACCTCGGTGCCGACGGGTGCCAGCAGAAAGACGTTGGTGTCGACGCGGTGCATCCCGCTGCCCAGTCCGAAGACGACGCCGCTGGAGAAGTCCAGGATGCGCTTGGCGACATCGGTATCGGCACTACTGAGATCCAGCAGGACGGGGATCTGCGCCATCAAGTACTCGGCGACCTCACGGGCGTCGGCGAAGGTCTGGACGCGGATGACGATGAAGCGCCGCAGCTGCTCCGCCGGTTCGTCCTCGGGGAGGGCCCGGTGGTCGGGCCAGGAAGGCCATTCACTACTGCTGCGGAGCGGGACGACCTCGGCGAGCCCTTCCCACTGCTCGTCGGTGGCATCGGGGCCGTTCACCGAATCACCTCACTAGGGGGAGCGCTGGCTGTCTGCGGTATCTGCATCGCACAATTCTAGAGATAAACATACAAAGCTCGGCGGACGCGACACACACCGCGTCACGTCCCGTTCCATCCTGCACCATGGCCCCTGACCTGTGCTGACATCCGCGACAGATATCCTGCGTCGAGATTCTGCGTGCCTGTTCATCCCCATTGTGACGGAGGTCGGTTCTGTCGTGAGCTCCGATCCTGCCGGCCGTCGGCCGCGTGGCCTGCGCGGCCTGCGCAAACCCGCGAAGAAACGACCCGCCGGTCCCCCGCCCGCCACCACCCCGGACGACTCCGACACCCCGGAACAGCCGGCCGAAACCGGCGGCCACGTCATCAACGCCGCCCTGTACCGCGACGGACACCGCGTCAGCACCCACGACACGCTGGCCGACACCTTCCGGGAGCAGCGCGCCACCGCCGGCACCCTCGCCTGGATCGGCCTGCACCGTCCCACCCGCGCCGAACTCACCACCCTGGCCGCGGAGTTCGACCTTCACCCGCTGGCCCTCGAGGACGCCCTGGAGGCCCACCAGCGGCCCAAGCTGGAACGCTACGGCGGCACCCTCTTCGTCGTCCTGCGCGCCGCGCGCTATCTCGACGATCCCGAGGAGGTCGACTTCGGGGAGCTGCATGTCTTCGTCGGCCGCGACTTCGTGATCACCGTGCGGCACGGCGGCGCCCCCGACCTCTCTGCCGTACGCCACCGCATGGAGAAAAGCCCCGAACTCCTCAAGCGCGGCCCCGAAGCAGTCCTCTACGCCATCCTCGATGCCGTCGTCGACGGCTATGCACCGGTCGTCGCCGGCGTCCAGAACGACATCGACGAGATCGAGACCGAGGTCTTCGGCGGCGACCCCCGGGCCTCCCGCCGGATCTACGAACTCTCTCGCGAGGTCGTGGAGTTCCAGCGCGCCACCCGGCCGCTGAACGGCATGCTGGAGAACCTGACCGCGGGCTTCGAGAAGTACGCCATCGACGAGGAACTGCGCCGCTATCTGCGCGACGTGGCCGACCATGCCCTGCACACCACCGAGCGCGTGGACGGCTTCCGCCAGGCGCTGCAGGACATCCTCACCGTCCACGCGACCTTGGTGAACCAGCAGCAGAACGCGGAAATGCGGGCGCTGGCCGAGGCCGGCTTCGAACAGAACGAGGAAATCAAAAAGATCTCGGCCTGGGCCGCCATTCTCTTCGCGCCCACTCTCGTCGGCACGATCTACGGCATGAACTTCCGCTCCATGCCGGAACTGCACTGGGCGTTCGGATACCCCTTCGCCGTCGTCCTGATGGCGATTGTATGCATCAGTTTGTACGTCATCTTCAAGCGGCGGGACTGGCTCTGAGCAACCGTCGCGGGACGAGGTCCCGTGATGCAGTGCGGCCCAGATCGCAGGTGCCGGCGCACATCAGCGGCCGACGCCGCCTCAGACGGGGGCCGTTGCCCGTTTCTGCTGAGCGATACGAGAATGGGAGCAGGCCGAGCTCACCGTCGCGGGGCTGACCGCACGGGTGAGCAACCGGGTCCTTACCGACCCGGGGTTCCGCAGCGTGCAGCAAGCGTGGGCCGACTGCCTGCGGACCAAGGGGGAGTCGTTCACGGCCCTGCACGCTGCGCGCGGCACCGTCCAGAATGCCGCGAACAAGGCCGGAAGCAACCGTGTCGCCCTGTGAAAGGCCTGTGAGGAATCCCGGTGAACTCCTGTCGGCTGCGCTGGACAGGGGGCGCCGGAGCGGTTCCCAGATCGAGTGCAGAGCCGGCGGCGGGCGGTGGCCTGGTGCTGTCGGCGCTGGGCTGCCCGGCCCCGCCTGACCCCACCTCATGATCAGCGCATGGGCCACGAAAGGACCTCATGAACACCCGTCAGATCTACACCACCGACTACCACACCGGCGGCGAACCGTTCCGTATCGTCCCCGAGCCCCCGGTCCCCATGGAAGGGACCACCGTCGCCGACCGCCGCATGTTCGCCATCAACACCCCTGAGGTGGACAACCTGCGCAAGCTGCTGTGCTGCGAGCCCCGCGGGCACGCGGACATGTACGGCGGGTTCCTCACCCCACCCGACGACGCAGGCGCCCACTTCGGTGTGCTGTTCTGGCACAAGGACGGCTTCTCGACCGCGTGCGGGCACGGCAGCATCGCCCTCGCCGTCTGGGCAGTACAGACCGGCCGCGTCGACCGTGACGCCTCCGGCACCACCACCGTCGTCGTCGACGTCCCCTCGGGCCGCGTCACGATGCGCGTGCACTCGACCGACGAGCAGATCACCGGCGTCGACTTCGTCAACGTCCCCAGCTACCGGCTCGGCCAACACGTCACCGTCGAGACCTCGCGCGGGGACGTCACCGTCGACATCGCCTACGGGGGCGCCATCTACGCGCACCTGAAGGCCGCAAACGTGGGCCTGAGCGTCACGCCCGAGCACTACTCCGCTCTCATCGCCATCGGACGCGAGGTGAAATGGGCGCTGAACGGGACCGAATACGCCCGCCATCCCGTCGATGACCGTCTCAGCGGCATCTACGGAACGATCCTGTTCGACGACCTCGGCACCGATGAGGACGGCAATCCGCACCAGCGCAACGTCGCCGTCTTCGCCGACGGCCAGGTCGACCGCTCTCCGTGCGGCTCCGGCACCTGCTCACGGGTCGCCGCCCTCGCGGCGACCGGCCGGCTCAAGCCGGGTCAGACCCTCATTCACGACTCCATCGTCGGTACCCGCTTCCACGCCCGGATCGTCGAAGAGCTGACCGCCGACGGCCATCCCGCTGTGGTTCCAGAGGTCACGGGCACGGCCTACCGGACCGGAGAACACCGCTTCGAGCTCGATCCCGCAGACACCCTCGGCACCGGGTTCGTACTTCGGTAACGGCCTTGACCGCCGATCGCCGGACGAACGGCCGACACACGTTCGCGGTGGTCCTCAAGGCCGTGGTCGCCACCAGATCCATTCGTCGTCGCCCGGCGCGAAAGGCCGCGGAATGGTTGTGCGAGGAGCGAAGCCGGGCGCTACCCGGAGGCTACCGCTCCGCGTTCCTGCGCTCCCGTGCGCCGGGTACGGCGGCAGACACGTACGCACAGGTCCAAAGGTTTTTTCTGAGCGGAGCTCGCACGCCGGCTCTGCGCTTGCCGATTCAGCGGCGGCGCGTCTATCGATGTATTTCGATCACGAATCGCACGGTAATTCATACCATCCGATTTGGGGTTCTTCTGTTGCGTGGGGCTGATGGGCTGCAACTAGCTTCGGTGGCGCGCCGCAGCTCCTGTTCCGGGTTTCCGATGAATCCGGGCGCAGCTGTTCATGAGCCGGACGGCCGGCTCGTGGCCGGGCTGGGGAGGGCGGCGGAATCCGCATCGAAGGAGACGGAAATGAAGAAGGCTTACGAAGCGCCGACGCTCGTCCGACTGGGTTCGTTCCGGAAGAAGACCGGGCTCCTGAACAGCTCCGGAAACGACCGGCTGGTCCTGAGCAAGAACTGAGGTCGACGGCTCGCTGATCCGAAGCCATGACTGAAACGCACCCAGGTGCGGGCACGGGCCCCGGCGACGCGCACTTCGCGGTCTTTCCCGACCGTGCGGACGCGGCCGCCGTGGCCCGCTGCTTCGCCCGCCCGGAATCCCGGACCCTGACGTATGCCTCCGGCCGTCCCTGGCTGGTGGGCCACTGGCACGACGAGGACATCGTGACCGCCCGCGTCGGCACGGACGCCCTCGCCCTCGTCGGCTGCTGTCCGGTCGAGGCCTCCGAACTGGAGCGCCGGCTCGGCCGGTTGAGGGATCTCTCCGAACTCGACGCCTGGGCACGCGGCCTGCCCGGCAGCTTCCATCTTGTGGCCGCACGTGACGGGCGGATCCGGATGCAGGGCACCGCGTCCGGTCTGCGGCTGGTGTTCCACGCCCGCGTCGGCGGTGTACGGGTGGCGGCCACCAGCGCCGATGTGCTCGCCCACGCGCTGGGCGCCGAACCGGACGAGGAACAGGTGGCGGTCAGGCTGCTGTGGCCGGTTCCCCACCCGTTGCTCGAAGCACCGCTGTGGCGGGAGGTCACCTCCGTGCCCCCGCAGGACGCGCTGATCGTCGCGGCGGACGGCCGGTCCGTACGGCACACGCGCTGGTGGACGCCGCCGGAGCCGACCCGGTCGCTCGCCGATGGAGCCCCCCTCGTCCGGGACGCACTCACCGCGGCAGTCGATGCCCGTACGCGGCAGGGCGGCGTGGTCAGTTGCGATCTGTCCGGCGGGCTGGACTCCACCTCCATCACGTTTCTGGCCGCTCGCTCGCCCGCCAAGGTGGTGGCCAGTACCTGGCCGGGTCGCGACCCCGCGGACACCGACCTGTACTGGGCCTCGCAGGCCGCCGAGTGCCTGCCGCAGATCGAGCACGTGGTGTGGAACGCCGACGATTCACCCCTGGTCTACAACGATCTCCTCGGTATCGACGACCTGCTGGACGAGCCGACCATCGGCGTCATGGACCGCTCACGGGTCCTGCACCACCTGCCGGGCCTGGCCCAACGCGGCAGCCGGCTGCATCTGACCGGTATCGGCGGTGACCACGTGGCGTGGTGCTCCGAAGCGTATTACCACCGCCTGTTGCGCAGGCGCCCGTTGTTCGCCGTGCGGCAGCTTCGTGGGTTCCGGGCGCTGTGGCAGTGGCCGCTCGGCGGTATGGCCCGGGCACTGGCCGACTCCCGGCCGTACGGGACGTGGCTGGCGGACGCCGGCCGCGGCCTGCGCGGTCCGCTGCCCGCGTCCGTCAGCAGCGGGCTGGGCTGGGGCATGGCACCGCGGCTGTTCGACTGGGTCACCCCCGAGGCCGAACGGCTGGCCGGGCGGGCGCTTCGTACGGCGGCCGAGACCGCCGTACCGCTGCATCCCGACCGGGGACTGCACACCGATCTGGAGCAGATCCGCTCCTGTACGCGCATCATCCGGCAGTGGGACCGGATGGCGGCCAGGGCCGGGGTGCCGATGGCGTCGCCGTTCTTCGACGACCGGGTGATCGAGGCGTGCCTGGCGGTCCGCCCGAGCGAGCGCGTGACGCCCTGGCGGTACAAGCCCCTGCTCACCACGGCCATGCGCGGCATCGTGCCGGAGTCCTGTCTGGGGCGTACCAACAAGGCCGCGGCATCCATGGACGCGTCCAACGGGCTGCGCGAGCACCGCGGTGACCTGTTGGCGCTCTGGGAGGACTCACGGCTGGCACGGCTCGGTCTGGTGGACGGCGAGGCCCTGCGCCGGCTGGCCCAGCGGCCCGCCACCCCCGGACTGCGCGACGCGATCCTCTACTCGACCATCGCCGGCGAAGTGTGGCTGCGCAGCCTCTCCCGCCCCGCGCGGGACCAGGCCCGCACCGCCCGCTAGGCACTTCGCTGCACGCCCGATACGAAAGGTACCCCTCATGGCATTGCGGTTCGGCGACAAGGTCTCCACGGCGGCGACCGACTACGGCACGGTCCTGCTGGACGAACGCAGCGGCCAGTACTGGGAGCTGAACCCCACCGCCAGCCTGATCGTCACCACCCTGCTGGCGGGCGGCGACGAAACAGCGGCGGCCGACGCGCTCCTCGCCGAGTTCGGCATCGACCGCATGCGCGCCGAGCAGGACGTCGCGACCCTGGTCGAGGAGCTGCGCGCGTCGGGGCTGGCCGCATGACGACACCGAGCGCACTGGAGCGCCCCACCGGAGTCCCCTTCTCCCGGCGGCTGGCCGCCCGACTCGTCTTCCTGCCCGCCGTCGCGCTGTCCTTCCTGCCCCCGCACCGCGTCCGCGCCGTCCTCGGTCTCGTACGCCGCGGAGCCGCGCCGGCCTCCGCCGACCAGGCCAAGAACGCCCGGGACGCGATGTGCGCGGTCAGCCTGCGCTGCGCCGGGCCGCGCGGCTGTCTGCCCCGGTCCCTGGGGGCCGCGCTGCTGTGCCGGCTGGGCGGCAGCTGGCCGACCTGGTGCACCGGGGTGCGGGTGGTGCCTCCCTTCACGGCGCACGCCTGGATCGAGGTCGACGCCCGCCCGGTGGACGAAGGGGTGCCGGACGACTACTTCACCCCGCTCATCGCCGTGGCACCCGTCAGCCGGCCCACCCGATGACCGCGGCCGCAAAGAAGACACCGGACCGTTCGACATGGGGTGCGGTCGCCACCATGTACCGGCTCACCACCGGGCACCGGGCCTCCGTCGTCGTCGCCACCGTGCTCACCCTGGCCGGCTCCGCCCTCGGACTGGCCCAGCCGCTCGTCGCCAGGAACATCGTCGACGCCGACGGACACGGACGGGCCTTCTGGCCGCTGCTCGCGCTGTTGGCCACGCTGTTCGTCACCGAGGCGGCGACCGGCGCGGTGGGGCGCTTCGTCCTGGAGCGCATGGGTGAAGGCGTCGTACGGGGACTGCGCCACGGCCTCATCGCGCGCCTGCTGCGGCTGGAAATGCACCAGTACCACCGGCACCGCACCGGCGATCTGATCTCCCGCGTGACCACCGACACCACCCTGCTCAGGGACGTCGTGTCCCAGGCGCTGGTCGACCTGGTGACCGGCGCCCTCGCCGCCGCCGGGGCGGTCGTCCTGATGGCGTGGATCGATCCGCTGCTGCTGTTTCTGGTCGCCCTGACCGTGGCCACCGCCGCCGTGGTCGTGGCCTCCCTGCTCAAAGGCATCCGGGCCGCCTCCGCACGCATGCAAGGCTCCGTCGGCGCCGTCGCCGCCGAACTGGAACGCGCGCTGGGCGCCTTGCCGATGGTCCGGGTGCACCGTGCCGAGGAGCGCGAGGCGGCGCGCATCGGCACGCGGGTCGACGCGGCGTACGACGCCGGCGTACGGACCGCCAAACTCGCCTCGGTGATGAGCCCCGCCGTCGAACTCGCCGTCCAGGGCTCCTTCCTGCTCGTCCTGGTCATCGGCGGGCTGCGGGTCGACGGACACGCCAACTCCCTCGGCGATCTGGTCGCCTTTCTGCTGTACGCCTCCTACCTGGTGCTGCCGTTGTCGTCGGTCTTCCGGGCGGTCGGGCTGATGCAGCGCGGCATGGGCGCGTACCAGCGGATCGCGCAGGCACTGGCCCTGCCGGCGGAACCCGAGGAGGCCGAGGAGGCCGAGGAGGCCGCAGGGTCCGTGGGCGAGAAGCCCGTTGAGCCTGTGGAGTCCGTTGAGCGGATCGCGACGGGCGGGTGTGTCGATCGTGTGGCGCCCCGGCGGGTTGAGCGGACGGGGAGGAGCGAGACGCCGGCCCTGGCTCTGCAGGACGTCCATTTCGGGTACGTGCCGGACCGGCCGGTGCTCAACGGTGTCTCGTTCGCCGTCCCCCACCACGGGCAGGTCGCCCTCGTCGGACGGTCGGGCGCGGGCAAGAGCACGATCTTCGCGCTGGTGGCGAGGTTCTACGAACCGGGCTCCGGGAGGCTGCTGTTCGACGGGCGTCCCACGACCGAGCTGAGCCGCGGCGCGTGCCGGGCACGCATCGCCGTCGTCGACCAGAACACCCATGTCGTCCATGGCTCGCTCCGGGACAACATCACCTACGCGGTACCCGACGCCGGTGAGGCCGAGGTCCGGCGGGTCGTCGAACTCGCCCGGCTCGACGGGGTGGTCCGACGACTGCCCGGTGGCCTGTCCGGCGTACTCGGCGAACGCGGCAACACCCTGTCGGCCGGCGAACGGCAACGGGTCGCCCTGGCCCGCGCCCTCCTCGCCCGGCCCGCACTTCTCCTCCTCGACGAACCGACCTCCCACCTCGATTCCATCAACGAGACCGCGCTCACCACGCTCATGAAGGAAGCCGCGCAGGAGTGCGCCCTCCTGGTGATCGCGCACCGCCTCTCCACCGTCCAGCACGCCGACCGCATCATCGTGCTGGAGGAAGGCCGCACCGTCGCCGCCGGCTCCCACGAGGAACTGCTGACCACCAGCCCCTCGTACCGTGCGCTGGCCTCCGGCCAGATGCTCCGGCCGGCCGACGGCATGGCCAGGGCGGACGCGGCGACGGCCGGGCACGGACGGCCCCGAAGGCCGTAGCCGACGGCCTCACTTCATGGCAAGCGCCCCGGGGGAGGCGGAACCGGCCCGGCGCCTCCGGGCCCGGCGTCATGGCCACCCGACGCCACTGCCCTCTTCCGCGCACCGTGGCGAGAATCCGGCCAGATTCTGCGGAAGGGGACTGCGCATCCCTCCTGCCTGCTGCCTTCGCGGGCACCCCGAAGTCTGGCTGAAATGGGGCTCCTTCCCTGCCCCGCCGCGTCCGTGAGGTGCCCTGACGCGTTGAGCCACCCAAGGGCAGCAGTCGGCCATTCTTCGCGAGTACCGGCGGTAATTTCGGCCACGGTTACGAAAGAAGAGGCATTATGGCCGTGAAACCGTCTGGCGGCACACGCCGGACCACCAGCGGGGGATGGCTCATATGAGGCAGAACAAGGAGTATCGGGAACTCTTGGCGCAACCGGCCGAGCGGTTAGGCGAGGGGCTACGGGGGCTGGTTCTTGTCGATCCCGCGGGAAAGGAATCGTTCGACTGGGAGGCCGGCGCACACCTGAGCGTGACACTTCCATCGGGAATGATTCACCGGTACTTCGTCCGCGGAAACTCGAATGACCGGCTCCACTTCCGCGTCGGAGTGCCGCAGAAACCACCAGGACACCTTCCCGCCGACGACTTGCCCGGTGCGCCGCAGGCGGAGGCACAGACGGGGGCAAGGACGATGGCGGGGGCGGGGACGCCCGGGCAGGAG
>NZ_SDIG01000211.1:0-9944 GCF_004122755.1 Streptomyces sp. TM32 | reverse complement strand
GGGGCCCCTCCCCCCCGGCCCCCTCCCCTTCCCCTTCCCCCAAGTCACCCATATCCCGCCGAGAGTTGCGGCGACCGCTGATGGCAAGATGCCGGAATGGCGACATATTCCGGGGCACCTTCGGACCATGGCCCCCCAGTTCCCCCACCGTGGCCGGACGGGGAATCACTGCATGGTGAACTTCGTGCGGCGAAGGCATTGGTGTACGACCCGTGCGGATTCGTGTGCTCGCGACCGGTGCCCGAAGCCGAGAGTGCCGAGTATGCGGCGCATGAATTCACTCTCGACGGCTCGTCCGTCACGTTTCGGGTGGGCAAAACGACTCCGACGAAGGTCGGCCAGTTCGTCACGGTGTGGAAGCGGCGCCCCGGCGGGCCGATCGAGCCCTTCGATTCCGCGGACCCGGTCGATCTCTTCGTCATCAGCACCCGCGACGGCGAGCGGTTCGGGCACTTCGTCTTTCCGCGGGAGGTGCTCTGCCAACGTGGCATCGTTTCCCGGAACGGCTCCGGCGGGAAGCGGGCCTTCCGCATCTATCCGCCGTGGGTGGAGACCACCAGCCGGCAGGCCCGAAGTACGCAGGCGTGGCAGGTGAAGTACTTTCTGCCGATTCCCGAGGACGGTCCCGTCGACGCGGTCCGTGCACGGGCGCTCCATCACCCGTGAGCGACGGGCTCGTCGGGGAGGCCACAGGCGGTCCGTGCCGGCCAGCCTTCCCCTATCAGGTGTGCTGAGTACGGACTCGCCCGCGGTCGCCCTCCGCCAAGGGGGGCGGCCCGCGCCGGTCGGCGGCCGCATCCGTGCCGGCCGTACCCTGGTGGGGTGAGCACCACCCCCGAACACGAGCCGGACGCCCAGTCCCAGGAGGCCGCGGGCGCCGAACAGGCCGCCGAGCCGGCCCCGGCCGCACGCCCGGCCCGCAAGCCCGCGGCGCGGCTGATCTTCGACGATCCGCTGAACCAGCAGTCCTCGGACGACACCGACCGCGGCTGGGGCGAGCGCCCCAGTGGCGGGGACAGCGCCGCCGACCTCGCCCGCTTCCTCGACGAAAAGCCGCCCCACCACCTCTGAGCGAGGCGACGGGGCGGCCTCGGCCGGCCGTTCGGCGCCTGCTACTCGTGCGTCTTCTGGATGCCGATGGTGCCCGACGGCACGGGCCTCGTGCCGCCGCGCTGCGCGATCAGCGCATCGCGGATCTCCGTCAGCAGTTCGATCTCGGTCGGGCCGAGCGGGGCCTCCTCCGCAGGCTTCCGGGCCGCCTGGCGCTCCTTCCACTTGTTTATCGGAAGGATCATGAGGAAGTAGACGACCGCGGCGGTGATCAGGAACGTCAGGGCGGCGCTGAGCACGGAGCCCCACAGGATGTAGATGCCGTCGGTGAAGGCGCCCGTCTTGGGATCCGTGGCGCAGGTCGCGGTCAGGCAGGACTGGTAATGATCGAGGTTCTGTGAGCCGAGCGCACCCACGAGGGGGTTGATGATCCCCTTCACCACCGCGTTGACGATGTTCGTGAATGCCGCACCGACGACGACCGCGACCGCGAGTTCGATGACGTTGCCGCGCATCAGGAATTCCTTGAATCCCTGCAGGACGCCCTTGCTCTCGCTCACCTGACAGCCTCATTCCTTGCTCACTACACACGGTGCACCGACGTTCAGCACCGCAACTTACGTCAGAGCAGGGCGGAGGTGTCCAGTCCTGCCGCGCCGACCGGCGACCGGCCGCAGCGTGAGTGCGGGCCGGGCGGAGGGGGCCGCTCCTGCGGTCCGGGTGGGCAGCGACCGCGGTATCCGTGCCCCGGGCGGGTCGCCACGGGCGCGCGGCGGCCGCTCTGTCACTCGCAGCGGTGTCACGTGCCCCGGCGGCCGAAGCCACTCGATCTTGGCGCATGGTCACCGCCTGCCCACGGTCGTCGGCGAGGGGCAGCCGGCGGCGGGAGCGGCTCGTACGGCGCCGTACGAGGCACCGCCGGCCAGCACTGCGGCGGCCGTCGCCAGTCCGGCGGCCAGCAGACGCCGCCGTGCGGTCCGGCCCAGCCGGGGCCGGCCGCCGCCTGCCCGCACCGGTGGGAAGTGCGGCACCTCACACGGCGGGGGAGCGGGGAGCGGAGGGGCGAGAAGGTCGGAGTCGGTCAGCGGAGAGGGAGCGGACGGGGTACGGGGCATCTGGTCACCGCCTGTGGTGAGGGGTTCGGAGAACCTGCGATCACCACCGTGCCGGAGTCCGCGCCGGCCCGCTCCAGGCTGTGTACGACCCCGCCGTTGTGGACAACTCGGCCACCCCGAAGGGTGAGGCCGCGCGGCGTTACGGCAGTTCGATGCCCAGGTCCCAGCCCGCGTGGGCGTCGGTGCACAGGCAGTTGCGGGCGGTGTTGCCGGGGAGCGCGGCGACCGCGTCGAAGAGGACGTCGCGCAGCCGGTCGACGTTCTGCGCGAAGACCCGGAAGACCTCTTCGTGGGAGACGCCATGGCCCGTCTCGGTACCCGCGTCCAGGTCCGTGACCAGCGTCAACGACGTGTAGCACAGGCTCAGTTCCCGGGCCAGGACGGCCTCCGGGTGCCCGGTCATGCCCACCACCGACCAGCCCTGCGCGGCGTGCCAGCGCGATTCGGCGCGGGTCGAGAAGCGGGGGCCCTCGATGACGACGAGGGTGCCGCCGTCCACCGGCTCCCAGTCCCGGCCGCGGGCCGCCGCGAGGGCGGCCTCCCGCCCGGTGGGGCAGTACGGGTCGGCGAAGGTCAGGTGGACGACGTTGGGGGTGCTGCCGTCCGGCAGGGTCTCCCCGTCGAAGTAGGTCTGGGTCCGGGCCTTGGTGCGGTCCACGAGCTGGTCGGGGACGAGCAGCGTGCCGGGGCCGTACTCGGGGCGCAGCCCGCCGACCGCGCACGGGCCGAGGACCTGGCGCACGCCGAGCGAGCGCAGCGCCCACATGTTGGCGCGGTAGTTGATGCGGTGCGGCGGGAGATGGTGCCCGCGGCCGTGCCGGGGCAGGAAGGCGACCTTGCGGCCGGCGATCTTCCCCAGGAAGAGCGAGTCGCTGGGGCGCCCGTACGGGGTGTCCAGCGTGATCTCGGTCACGTCGTCGAGGAAGGAGTAGAACCCCGAGCCGCCGATTACACCAATCTCCGCGTCAGCCATGCCGGTCACACTATCGGGGCGGGGCGGCGTGAGGCAGAAGAGTGACGCCCGCGAAAGCATTCCGTAAGGAAACGTATGGAAGCGTCGCGTAAGGACGCGGACGGCGCGACCCGTAGGGACGTGCACGCAAGCAGGCCCCAACACAGCGGGCCCCGCCGTGGTGACGGCGGGGCCCGGAACGCTGTGGGTCAGGCTGCGGAGCTGGTGCCCGAGCCGCTGCCGGAGGACGAGGCGGCGGCCGGAGCGGCGGCCTTGGTCTCGGAGCTGCCGGACGAGGAGCTCGACGAGTCCGAGGAGGACGCAGCGCCGGACGAGGCGGAGGTCTTCGCGGGGCTGCTGCTGGACGACGAGCCGCGGCTGTCGTTGCGGTAGAAGCCGGAGCCCTTGAAGACGATGCCGACCGCGGAGAACACCTTCTTGAGGCGTCCGTTGCAGCTGGGGCACTCCGTGAGCGCGTCGTCGCTGAACTTCTGCACCGCCTCGAGGCCCTCGCCGCACTCGGTGCACTGGTACTGGTAGGTCGGCACTTGTCTTCCTCCTGGCACTCTCACTCGATGAGTGCTAACGACGCTCCATCTTGCAGTATTCCTGGCCATCAGTCCACCGTGACCGGCGCAACGGTGACCGACTCCACGTCCGTTCAGGCGCGCGCCAGCTCCCGCTCCCGGCCCTCGGCACCGGCGCCGGCGCGGTCCGGGACGCGCTGAGCGGCGGTGTCGGCACCCGCGGCCGAGCCGCGCGGCAGCAGGTGGGCGCGGAGCGCCAGCAGCACGGTGCAGGCCAGCGCCGTACCGGCCAGCGGCACCAGGAATCCGCTGCTCGGCCCGAATCCGTCGGCGAGCTGGCCGGCCGAGGTGGCCGCGGCCGCCTGGCCCAGCGCGACCGCACCGGTCAGCCAGGTGAAGGCCTCGGTCCGGGCGGCGGCCGGCACCAGCGTCTCCACGAGGGTGTAGCCGGTGATCAGGGCCGGGGCGATGCACAGGCCCACGACCAGGCCGACGGCGCCCAGCAGCGGTACCGAGGTCACCGCCCACAGCGGGGTGGTGGCCAGCGCGAGCAGCCCGTAGGCGACCAGCAGCCGGCGCCGCGGGCCGACCTTCCAGGCGATCGCGCCGCAGGCGATACCGGCGAGCATGTTGCCGCCCGCGAAGATGCCGTAGAGCACGCCGTTGATGCCGGGCTGCCCGATGTGCTGGGTGAACGCCGTCAGCGAGACCTGCATTCCGCCGAAGACGGCGCCGATGCCGAGGAACGCCACGATCAGGACGCGTACGCCGGGCACCGACAGCGCCGAGACGCGCGGCCGGTCGCCGGACGCGGCCCGGTGCACCGCCGGCTGGCTGCGCTTCTGCGCGGCGAACAGCAGCCCGCCGGCCAGGGTCAGCACGGCCTCGGCGATCAGTCCGGCCGCCGGGTGGATGCCGGTGCACAGCGCGGTGGCCAGTACCGGGCCGACCACGAAGGTGAACTCGTCGGTCACCGACTCGAAGGCGGCGGCCGTCGGCATCAGCGGGCTGCGGCCGAGCCGGGCCGCCCAGCGGGCCCGCACCATCGGGCCGACCTGCGGCGTCGAGGCGCCCGTGGGGACGGCCACCGCGAGCAGCGCCCACAGCGGGGCGTGCGCCAGGGCGAGGGTGATCAGGGCCGCGACGCCGGTGGCGTGCACGAGGACGCCGGGGAGCAGCACCGCGCGCTGGCCGAAGCGGTCGGCGAGCCGGCCGCTCTGCGGGGCGAACAGCGCCATCGAGACGCCGGTGGTGGCGGACACCGCGCCCGCGGTGCCGTACGAGCCGGTGGTGGACTGGACGAGCAGCACGATGCCGATCGTCAGCATGGCGAAGGGCTGCCGGGCCAGGAAGCCGGGCAGCAGGAATGTCCATGCACCAGGGGTGCGGAGAAGTGATCCGTAACCGGAACGGGAATCCTTGACCGCGGATGCCACGGCCGGGCCTTTCTGCCGCCTGGTAGCGCGCCACCCGCGAGGTCGTCACGGATACGCGCCGAGAGCTGTCCTCTCGCGCAGGACCGAGTGATACCGCGTGGTCCGCACCGGAAGAGGTGGCTGCGTAAGGCAGGGGGACCGCGGCCGCCGAGCGGTCGCGCCAGCTCTGCATCAGGCAGAGTTGGTTCGTCGATGTGCCTCTTCATACTACAGGCCGCAGCGCGGGAAGCCCTGGGATCGGGCAGGGCTTCCCGGGAATTTCCTTAGGATCCGTGGAGATGTGCAGCACATTTCCGGGTCCGCGGGCGCTCAGTGCGAGCCGTGCCGCCGCCCCAGGGAACCGGGGATGCCCAGCCAGCCGGCCAGCTTGCCGCCCTGGGAGACCGCCTGCAGCCGCCGCTCGGCCGCGTCGCGCACCGGGTCGGTGGCCACCACCAGCAGCTCGTCGCCGCGGCGCAGCACCGTCGTGGGCGCGGGGACGAAGCTGGCGCCGTCCCGGACGACGAGGGTGACCGCGGCGCCCGCGGGCATCCGCAGCTCGCCGACCTCGACGCCGTGCATACGCGACGTCGGGCCGATGGTGGTCGACAGCAGATGGCCGCGCAGCCGCTCCAGCGGCGCCGATTCGATGCCCAGGTCGGCGGCCTCCTCGCCGTCGCCCAGCCGCAGCCGTCTGGCGAGCCAGGGCAGCGTCGGCCCCTGGACGAAGGTGTAGATGACGACCAGCACGAAGACGATGTTGAAGACCCGCTCGCTGCCGGGCACATGGGTCACCATCGGGATGGTCGCCAGCACGATCGGGACCGCACCGCGCAGCCCGGCCCAGGACAGCAGGGTCTTCTCCTGCCACGGCATCCGCCACGGCAGCAGCGCCACAAATACGGACATCGGCCGGGCCACGATGGTCAGGATCAGGCCGATCAGCAGCGCGGGCACGATGTCGTCGAGCAGGTTGTGCGGGGTCACCAGCAGGCCCAGCAGGACGAACATGCCGATCTGGCCGATCCAGCCGAGGCCTTCGGCGAAACCGCGGGTGGCCGGGGCGTGCGGCAGCTTGGCGTTGCCGAGGATCACCGCGGCCAGATAGACGGCGAGGAAGCCGGAGCCGTGCGCCAGCGCACCGGCCGCGTAGGCGGAGACCGCGATGGCCATGACGGCGATCGGGTACAGACCGGACGCGGGCAGCGCCACGTGCCGCATGCCGTAGGCGCCGAGCCAGCCTATGGCCAGTCCGATGGCGGCGCCGATCGCCAGCTCCAGAGCGATCGTGCCGAGCAGGACGTACCAGTCGTCGACCGGCTGCGTGGTGGAGAAGGCGACGACGAGGATGACGACGGGGGCGTCGTTGAAGCCGGATTCGGCCTCCAGGATGCCTGTCAGCCGGGACGGCAGCGGCACGTTGCGCAGTACGGAGAAGACGGCCGCGGCATCGGTGGAGGAGACCACGGCGCCGATCAGCAGCGCCTGGCGCCAGTCGAGTCCGGCCAGGTAGTGCGCGCCGGCCGCGGTGACCCCCACGCTCACCGCGACGCCGACCGTCGACAGTGCCACCGCCCGTGGCAGTGCCGGTTTGATCTCTTTCCATTTGGTGCCCAGGCCGCCCTCGGCAAGGATCACGACCAGCGCGGCATAGCCGAGGAGTTGGGTCAGGCCGGCGTTGTCGAAGACGACGCCGCCGGGGCCGTCCTGCCCTATGGCGATGCCTATCCCCAGGTAGATGAGCAGGCTGGGGAGCCCGCTGCGCGAGGAGACCCGTACCGCGGCCACCGCGATGAGCAGTACGAGAGAGCAGATCAGCAGGAGTTCGTTGAGGTGGTCGACAGTCAGGAGCTGATCCTTCCTCGCACAGGTGCCGGGGCGCTTTTCCTTAACGTATCTAGTTACTGAGGCTAACAATTTACCATTACTTGAAGGTTGGATGTGCTGGCGGTGACTCCGCGTAGGGGTCACCCAACCCGTGCGCCTATGGTTGCTCCAGCACGCCCACCCTGCCCCTCGAAGGACAGAGATGCCCGCCAACAAGTCCGGCCCAGTCCCCAGGAAGAAGAAGGGGCGGCGCGGCCGCCTCGTCGCGATCACGGTCGTGCTGCTGCTCGTGGCGGGCATCGGCTTCGGCGCGTTCTGGGGTGTCAGCACCGTCCGTGCCTCGTTCCCGCAGACCACCGGCTCACTCAAAGTCCCGGGCCTGACCAACCCGGTGGACGTCACCCGTGACGCCAACGGCATCCCGCAGATCTACGCGGACACCGACGAAGACCTCTTCCGCGCCCAGGGATACGTCCAGGCGCAGGACCGCTTCTGGGAGATGGACGTCCGGCGTCACATGACCGCCGGCCGGCTCTCGGAAATGTTCGGCAAGAGCCAGGTCAAGACCGACTCCTTCCTGCGCACCCTGGGCTGGCACCGGGTGGCGCAGAAGGAGTACGACACCAAGCTGTCGCCCGCCACCAAGAAGTACCTCCAGTCCTACTCCGCGGGCGTCAACGCCTACCTCAAGGACCACGAGGGCTCCGCGCTGTCCCTGGAGTACGCGGCGCTGGACTTCCAGAACGACTACAAGCCCGAGAAGTGGACGCCGGTCGACTCGGTGGCCTGGCTCAAGGCCATGGCCTGGGACCTGCGCGGCAACATGCAGGAAGAGATCGACCGCTCCCTGATGACCAGCCGCTTCAGCCCGGCGCAGATCAATCAGCTGTACCCGGCGTACCCGTACAAGCGGAACAAGCCGATCGTCGAAGGCGGTTCGGTCGACCCCGCCACCAAGCAGTTCAAGCCCGGCGCGGCGGCCAACGCCGCCCCCGCGGGCGCCGCGGGAGCCCTGGCCGGCTACCAGTCGCAGCTGTCCTCGCTGTCCAAGACGCTCGACAAGGTGCCCGCGCTGCTCGGCCCCAACGGCAACGGCATCGGCTCCAACTCCTGGGTCGTCTCCGGTGCCCACACCACCACCGGCAAGCCGCTGCTCGCCAACGACCCGCACCTGGCACCGCAGATGCCCTCGCTCTGGTACCAGATGGGCCTGCACTGCCGCACCACGGGTCCCAAGTGCAACTACGACGTCTCCGGCTTCACCTTCTCCGGTATGCCGGGCGTCGTCATCGGCCACAACCAGGACGTCTCCTGGGGCATGACCAACCTCGGCGCGGACGTCACCGATCTGTACCTGGAGAAGGTCAACGCCGACGGCTACCTCTACGACAACCGGCAGCAGCCCTTCGTGACCCGCAAGGAGACCATCAAGGTCGCCGGCGGCGCGAGCCGCGAGATCACCGTGCGCTCCACCAAGAACAACGGGCCGATCGTCTCCGACCGCGACAGCGAGCTGGCCGGCGTCGGCAAGGACGCCCCGGTCGGCAACGCCGCACCGGACCGCGGCGACGGCTATGCCGTCTCCCTGCGCTGGACCGCGCTGAACCCCGGCAAGTCCATGGACGCCGTCTTCGAACTCAACCGCGCCAAGAACTGGACCGACTTCCGCAAGGCCGCCGGGCACTTCGAGGTCCCGTCCCAGAACCTGATCTACGCCGACACCAAGGGCAACATCGGCTACCAGGCCCCGGGGCAGATTCCGGTCCGCGGCAAGGGTGACGGCGGTTTCGACGGCACCTACCCGGCGCCCGGCTGGGACCCGAAGTACCAGTGGACCGGCTACATCCCGCAGAAGTCCCTGCCGTACGAGTACAACCCCAAGCGTGGCTACATCGTCACCGCCAACCAGGCCGTCACCGACGAGAAGTACCCCTACCTCCTCACCAAGGACTGGGGCTACGGCTCCCGCAGCCAGCGGATCAACGACCTGATCCAGTCGAAGATCAAGGACGGCGGCAAGGTCTCCACCGACGACATGCAGGCCTTCCAGAAGGACAACAGCAGCGAGATCGCCCGGCTGCTGACGCCCTACCTGACGAAGATCGACATCAAGGACAAGTACGTCCGCGACGCCCAGCAGCTGCTGGAGGGCTGGGACTTCACCCAGGAGCCCGACTCCGCCGCGGCCGCCTACTTCAACGCCGTCTGGCGCAACACCCTCAAGCTCGCCTTCGGCAACAAGATGCCCAAGGAGCTGCGCCCCGACGGGCAGTGCCTGACCGTCCGCCCGGCCGACGAGACCGGCCCCGCCGACGAGAACGACAAGTACGTCCGCGAATGCGGCGAGCGGGCCGGCGACACCGCCCAGCCCGACGGCGGCGACCGCTGGTACGAGGTCGTCCGGGGCATCCTCGACGACCCCAACAACGCCTGGTGGAAGACCGAGGACCGCCCCGGCCGCCCCGGTGACAAGAACCGCGACCAGCTCCTCGCGCACGCCATGGCGGACGCGCGCTACGAGCTGACCTCCAAGCTGGGCAAGAACATCGACAACTGGAGCTGGGGCCGGCTCCACCAGATGTTCCTGAAGAACCAGACCCTGGGCACCGACGGCCCCGGCATGCTGCAGGGCCTGTTCAACCGCGGTCCCTGGAACGTCGGCGGCGGCGAGGCCGCGGTCGACGCCACCGGCTGGAACGCCGCCGGCGGCTACCAGGTCACCTGGGTCCCGTCGATGCGGATGGTGGTCAACCTCGCCGACCTCGACAAGTCCCGCTGGATCAACCTCACCGGCGCCTCCGGGCACGCCTACGACGCCCACTACTACGACCAGACCGACAAGTGGGCCAAGGGCGAACTGCTGCCCTGGGCGTACAGCGAGGACGCCGTCAAGAAGGCGGGCAAGGACACACTGACGCTGTCGCCGTAGGGGCGGGCGGCGCGCGCCGCCGCTGCTCTCCGCACCGTAGGGGCGGGCCGGAACCTTGGGTTCTAGGAGTCGTTGCAACACCCCAGTTCAGGGGATGCAATGGACTTCGAGGTCCGTAAGGACCGGGCG